>JAPJRE010000490.1 GCA_030824725.1 Sphingomonas sp. | reverse complement strand
CCCCTGAAGCTCCCTTGGGCAACGGCCCGGATCTGCTCGCCCGCATCACCGCCAGCGACCATCCGGTGCGTATGCTCCGGCCCCACGAGGCGGATGCGCTGGAAGAGGCCGGCTGGTCCGAATTGCTCGACGAAGCCTATACCGGCGAGATCGCCTTTCCCGGCGGCGCGCTGCGCATGAGCCCCACGCCGGCGATGACGCTGTTCGACGTCGACGGCGCGGGCCCGCTCGAGCCGCTGTCGATCGCCGCTGCCCACGCCGTCGCCCGCGCGATTCTGCGGTTCGGCATCGGCGGCTCGATCGGCGTCGACTTCCCCACGCTCAGCAGCAAGACCGCCCGCAACGCCGTTGCCGAGGCGATCGACGCCGCCCTGCCCCAGCCCTTCGAGCGCACCGCGGTGAACGGCTTCGGCTTCCTCCAGATCGTCCGCCGCCGCACCCGCCCATCGCTGCCCGAACTGCTGCATGCCGATCCGGTCGGCGCCGCCACCCGCGCCGAGTTGCGCCGGCTGGAACG
Organism: Sphingomonas sp.; assembly: GCA_030824725.1. Lineage (GTDB taxonomy): Bacteria > Pseudomonadota > Alphaproteobacteria > Sphingomonadales > Sphingomonadaceae > Sphingomonas. Next base: position 2,222 of record JAPJRE010000490.1, on the reverse strand, counting down.
CCTTCCCCCGCCGGCACCCGCCACCCATATGGTGGATGCCCGAATCGCCCGCCGCCTGGCGCGCGAGCCCGACTGGACCGAGACGCTCGCCCGCCGCATGGGCGGCACGGTCCAGTTCGTGACCCCCAAGGAGTGACCCCCATGCCCCGCGACGCCTGCCCGATCTGCGGCAAGCCCACCGCCAGCGACTTCAAGCCCTTCTGCAGCCGCGGCTGCAAGGATCGCGACCTGCTGCAATGGCTGGGCGAGGGCTACCGCGTGCCCGGCGAGCCGGCGCAAACAAATGTTCAATCGGGGCTGGACAGCCACGAATTCCCCGACTAACAGGCGCGCTCCCCGGCGGCTCCGCCGGTGTGCCCGGGTAGCTCAGTTGGTAGAGCATGCGACTGAAAATCGCAGTGTCGGCGGTTCGACTCCGTCCCCGGGCACCATCCCCCCCTCCGCATCTGTGGGCGCTACCTAACCCTGCCCCTGGCGCTACCTTATCGCGCCCCTCACGAGAGCAGCGACCGATACGCTAGGCGCCTAATACCGCAGCTTAGCGGAATTCGTAACGCGCCCCCGCTTCGCTCCGCGCAGGTGGCGACAGGTCCCCTTCTCGTTTGTAACTGAGAAGCCTCGATAGCAAAGACTCGAGACACTTGGCGCCGATGCGTCAGCCAGCCTCGTGTAAAGCAGATCCGATCTTTAACGATACACGCCGACTCGCATTAGCGCCTTGGAAAGGCAGTTCCTGCAATGAAGCGAATGGAATGCAGGGGTGTGCTTGTAGGAGATATGAAATGAGCGGTGAGTTCGCAATTTTTCAAAAGCTGAATGCTGCTCGGAAGAAGGTGACCTATGTCGCCGAGACCGAGGGATAGATCGAAAATCTCGCTAACCAAGGTGCGTTCGTTATCTCCCACTTCGACGCACGGGGAAGCTTTTTTGCGGAATGCTCGCTGCACCTCGGGGGTGGAATCACGATTCCCATCCATCGCAGCTTCGCCGAAGGCAAAGAAGGGCTGGGTCTCGAGCCGGACGCCTTCGCGGCGGAAGTAATTGCGACTTGTCGAGAACTGATCCGCGACGCCGCCGTTCACGAGGCCCGCAAGGCCGACCTCAAAGCCATGATCGAAAATAACTTGGCTGAAGCTCGGCGGCAGGGGATAACAATCAGCCTCATGTCCATCACCGAACGACCTTTGGTCGCGGGTCATCCAAACCGCGATTGCGCTGTCTATTTCGACGTCACCATGACGCATCTTGGTAACGACGGAAAACTTGGAACGTTTGTCTACGACGCTGCCGATGTCGATCAATTCTCCGATTATCTGGAGGATAGGATCATCGCACCTTTGAAGCCGAAAATTGCCGATTAGGGTATCGAGCGCCCCCGCAGTCCCGCTCTCGCTGCAATCATGCGCACTTCTCGCCCCAAGCAAACAGAGCCGGAAAAGACCAAAGTGAGCCGCTGAATCGTTGGCGTCCCGGCGGCTCCCTGCATCATATCCTTGCTCCCCGATTGCCTGGAGCAACGAGATGCCGCCGACCGATGATCGCGCCGAACAGGCCACCAATCTTCCGCCACCAAGCTGCCTCGGATCCGCTGCCACCTGTTTTGTCCTGAGCGAGGACGCGAAATGCGCCTCAACGGGCTGGCCTGCGACTCACGCAAAGGGGGCTCGTCCAAGGGCATCCTTCCGTGCCGTGCTGATGGAGGATGGGCAGTCGGTCGCAATCCTGCGCGTTGTAGAACTCGGGCAGGCGGTTGCTGCCGCCGAGATCGCATGGTACCGGCACTATGCCAGTGCAGCTGAGGCTGAGGCGCGCTTTCGGTTTTTAGAAGCGACGCCGAGAAGCTGTGTTCGCTTGGGCTCCCTGGCCTGGCTTTTCGGCCCTGCCTGTATGACCTCCGAACTAGAGATCGACTTCGAGGTCGATCGCCGTCACCTCGAGGAGGAGCGTATCCGCCTTACGGAGGAGGTGGAGGAAGATCGGCGCCTAGCCGCGGAAGAAGCGGAGGCGGTTGAGGCGGGCAAGAAGATCCATATTTGGCTCGCCCAACATAAGAGCAGGTTCCAGCTCTTACTAAAGCGCATCAGCGGCGGTCCGGCAGTTTGGACAATCAGTTTTCTCGCAAAATGGGAGCGCGACCGCTTCTACGACTGGTGCCGCTGGCAGGAGGCGCTGACGTGGTCCCCTGAAACTCTGCCAGTTTGAGCTAGAGTCCGCCTTCGTGA
>JAPJRE010000489.1 GCA_030824725.1 Sphingomonas sp. | reverse complement strand
CTGCGGCAGCGGGTCCCCTCCCTCTCCCGGAGGCGGGAGAGGGCGAGTGGCTTCTAGATGTCGAGGGCCCAGCCGTCGCGGCCCTTGGGGTCGGGCGGCGTCGCCGGCACGTAGCGGACTGCACCCGCGGCGAGCTGCAGGATCGTCCAGTCGCCGCGGTGGTCCATTGCCTCCAGCGTGCAGCCGCACGCCTCGAACGCCGCGACCACCTGCGGCCGCTGCGTTTCCAGCAGGCCCGCCAGCACGATGGTCGCGTTCGGCGCCGAGATCGCCGCCAGTTCCGGCGCCATCGAGACCAGCGGCCCCGCCAGGATATTGGCGATGACGAGGTCATAGGGCGCCCTGGCGGTGATCGCGTCCGACAGCGCGCCATCGGCCACGATCAGGTCGACGCCGGCGATGCCGTTCGCCGCCGCATTCTCGCGCGTGACGTCCACCGCCGCCGGATCGATGTCCGTCGCCATCACCTTGGCCTCGGGCCAGAGATGCGCGCCGGCAAAGGCGAGCAGCCCGGTGCCGGTGCCGATGTCGATGATGTTCGCGAAGGTCTTGTCCGAGAGCCCGTCGAGCATCGCCAGGCAGCCCGAGGTGGTCGCATGGTGCCCGGTGCCGAAGGCGCGGCCCGCGTCGATCAGGAACGCCCGGCCGCCTGCCGGCGCCTCCACCGGATGCGCGCTGGTGTGGACGACGAATCGGCCCTCGCGGATCGGCTCGAGCCCTTGCTGGCTCAGCGTCACCCAGTCCTGCGCGGTCAGCGCCTCGACCTCGGGTTCGATGCCCGCCGCGCTCGGCACCAGCGCCTTGAGCGCCGCGAGCATCGCCGCATCGGGTTCATGCTCCAGATAGGCGTCGAGCCGCCAATGCTCGACATCGTCCTCCACCGTCTCGGTGGTCATCAGCACCGCGTCGATTGTGATCGTGCCCGCGTCGATCGCCTCCGCCTCGGCGCGGGTGCAGGGCAGGCTGACCTTCCAGCTATCGATCTCAGCGGACATAGCTGGCTCCATTGGCGTCGAGCACTGCGCCGGTCATCGAGGGCGGCGCGTCGAGCGCGCAGAACTTGGCGATGGCGGCGATCTCCTCCGGGCCGGCGACGCGGCCGAGCGGAATGTCCGCCAGCAGCTTGTCGCCGCCGCGGCTCGCCAGATAGTCCTCGGCCATGCCGGTCATGGTGAAGCCGGGGCAGATCGCGAAGGCGAGGATGCCTTCCCCCGCATAGCCCCGCGCGATCGACTTGGTCATGCCGACCATGCCCGCCTTGGAGGCGGCATAATGCCAGTGCGCCGGGCTGTCGCCGCGATAGGCGGCGCGGCTGGCGACGTTGACGATGCGACCGCCGCTCTTGCGTGCCTGCCAGTGGCGCACCGCCAGCCGGCACAATTCGGCCGAGGCGGTGAGGTTGACGCGCATCGTGCGCTCCCAGCCCTCGACCCAGTCGTCATGCGCGGCGTCGAGCGGATTGGCCTCGAAGATACCGGCATTGTTGATCAGCACGTCGATGCGGCCGTCCAGCGCGTCGAGCGCCTGCTGCCAGAGCGCCTGCGGGGCGGCGGGATCGGTGAAGTCGGCGGGGATGCCGCTGCGCGTGCCCTGGCCGACGAGCGTCACGCGGGCGTCGTCGCCGAGCAGCGCCGCCGTCGCCGCGCCGATGCCCCGGCTGCTGCCGGTGAGGAGGATATGGGTCTTCATGGGGACCGCCCTAGCGCGGGCGGATGGGCGCGTCACCCCGGCACGCGGGGCTCAATCCTGCAGCACCGCCACGCCGAGCGCGCCGAGATTGACCGTCAGCTGCACGCTCAGCGCATGGTCCATCTGCGGCCGGGCGCCGTTGCGCCCGAAGCGATACTGGTTGAGATAGCCGATATCTGCGTTCAGCGTCTTGCCGATCGGCACCGCCACGCCGAGGATGTTGCGCACCCGCTCATAGCCCGAACGTTGCCCCCAGCGCGTGCTGTTGGGCAGCAGGAAGCTCTCATGGCTGGCGAACAGCGCCAGCCGCGGCCGGCCAAGCGGCAGATTGTAGCGGAGCAGAGGGCGGATCCGCACGCCGATGCCGCTGCCCGCCGTGCTGAACCGCTCGTCGATCCGGAAGCGCCCGGCCAGTCGCCCGCGATTGAACACGATCTGCTGGCGGAGGCGATCCTCGTCCGGCGCGATATTGGCGCTGTGATATCCCACCCGGCGATAGCCGACGCCCAGCTCGACACCCTTGGCGATCTGCCAGCCGAGCAGCGCGCCATATTCGGTGGTGTAGATGCCATGCTGCCGGTCGCTGGTGCGCGCGATCTGTTCCAGCGTAACGCGCGCCTGCCTGGTCAGCGGCACGACCACGTTCAGCTGCTCCCAGGCCTGCCGGTCTTCCTGCTGTGCGCGGGCGGGGGTGATTCCGGCGAGCAACAGCAGCGCGGCAATGGGAAGCATTCGGGACATATCCCGGCGATGACACAGCCGGGGACCGCCGGGCAAGCGACATCGCCCTGATGCAGCTCAGGCCGAGACCGCTGCCGAGAAGCTTTCCGCCGCAGCGCGCAGCTGGTTGAGGCGGTCGTCGACTTCGGTCACGTCGTGCTGGAGGGTGTCGATCTCGCTCGTGACGCTCTTGGTGTCCTCGCGGATCGCGCCGATCGTCGCCGACATCGAATCCGCGGCCAGCGCCGTCTCGTCCACCGCCGCGGTGATTGCGGTGACGGTTTGCGCCTGCACTTCCATCGCGCTGCGGATGCGGTTGGCGCTTTCCTGCACTTCGG
>JAPJRE010000488.1 GCA_030824725.1 Sphingomonas sp. | reverse complement strand
GCTTTCCACCTGCACCCAGTCGAAAAGCTGCCCGAACTGCACGCCCACCGAGAAGCGGCAATCGCCGATCGGAATCGGCGCCAGATAATAGCCGTCATGCGTGGGCGTGGCGGTGACGTTGCCCATCGAGACGTTGGTCCCGTCCGCGACGATCACCGGCAACGAAATGCTGCTGTCGACGAAATCCGCATATTTGAACGGCATGCCGAAACGCTTCTGCGCAAGCAGGGCAAGCTTCACGGGCATGCCCTCGCCGTGCAGCTCCGCCGGCAGGTACATGCGCTCGGAACCCTTCATGTAGAAGAGGCCCCGCTGTCGCAGGCCGTGCCGGGCGATCGCCGGATCGAACAGCGCCACGGTATCGTCCACGCCTTCGTTGATGTCGTGTTCGAACTCGGCGAGCACCGCCAGCTCATGCGCCATCGGCAGGTACATCAGCCGGCCGAGCACGGCGGTCGCGGCCCGGCGCCACAGCGGCATTTCGTCGACCGGACTGCCGCGCAGCCGCGCCGCGGCCTGCTCGCGCTCGAAGCGCAGCGCGCCTTCCTGGATGCGTTCGCGGGTAGCGCTCTGGCGGCCCTTGATGCTGTTCGCCTTGCGGATCGGCGTGCCGTCCGCCTGGAAATCCACCGTCGAGCCCTGCGCCGCGGTGCAGATCTGCTCCAGCACGGCGACGTTGGTCGCGATCGCCTCCAGCGTGTGGCAGTCGTAGCTGTCCTCGCCGATCAGTCCCTTCTTGTCGACGCCCGTGCGGAACTGCTCGCGCAGCAGCAGATAGCGGCCGGCGACATGCACGCCGAGGCGTTCGCGCAGCAGCGCATCGATCGCGTTCTGAACCGATCCGTTATAGCCGAGATCGACCAGCATCAGCGTATCGCCCGGCTTCGGATCGACCACGCCACGGACATGCGCGATCAGCCGGTCGGAAAAGCCCTTGGCGGCCTTGATGATCTGCTTCACGCGGTGCGGGCTGTGAATCTCCTTCAGGAACGCCGACAGGCGGCCGGGGCCCATCGGCAGCTTTTTCAGCAGTAAGCGCGCCTCCTCCTTGGGCAGGAGCAGCTGGTGGGTGATCTTCTCCAGCTCGGAACCAATCTCGAACTGGACGAAGCGTTCGATCGCGCCTGCATCGGTGAGCGAGGCGGCGTTCGCCGTGAACCGGCTGATCTCGACGGCATGGGCCGGTGCGCCGGGGACTGCCGCCTGGTGCACGCGCATCGGCAGCAGGCCATCGCGCATCATGAACAGCCAGTGGACGGTGCCGCCGCGTTCCGCCTGCAGTGCTGCGGCCTCCTGTTGCAGCCAGCGTTCGTAGGTGTGGAACACCGGCCCCATGACCGAGAAGCCGAGCGCTTCGGCCGGGTCCGCGATCAGCGGCTCGCCAGCGGCGAGCGCGGCGCGGTGGGGCTGCTGGGCGGCGATGGCGCCGGGCAGGCGGGGATGGAACATCGCGCCGATCGAGGATTCAAGCCGCAGCCGCTGTTCGGTGGTTTCGGAAAACTGCTTCAGGTGCAGCGTCTGCACGCCGAACTTGGCGACGCCGCCGACGTCGGCGGCTGCATTGTCGCCGATGTGGAGGATCGTCTGCGGCGCTTGCTTGAGCGCCTTCAGCACGTCCTCATACAGGCCTTCGGACTTGCCCCTGTGATAGGTGGACGAGCAGAAAACGCGGTCGATCATGCCCGCCACCTCGTCACCGGCGGCACGGGCGATCAGGGTGCGCAGCTGCGCGGAGTCGAGATAGGTATCGGAGACGATGATCACGCCGATGCCGCGGCGTTTGGCCTCGCGGATCAGTTCCACGGTGGGCTGGAAGGCGAAGCAATGCCGCGCCTCGGCATCCAGCTCGTGCGCGACGGCGGCGGCGACATCGGCCTTGCGCGCGTTCGGGAACATCTCGCGATAGATCTGCTCGATCGTCACTTCCTTGTGGTGATGCTGCACCAGAGCGGCGGTGCGCGCGCGCGATTCGGCCCATTGCCGCTGCAGCACGTTCATGCCGGGCAGCGCATTGAAGAGGTCGATCGGCGCATGGCTGTCGCGCCACAACAAGGTGTCGAAACAGTCGAGCGAAAGCAGCTTGACGTTCGCGCGCCCGTCGAGCGCGGACGGCATAGCATGCGGAAGGATGAAATCGGTCACGGCACTGTCCCTGGAAAGCGCCCGCACCGAGGGGACGCAGGAATCTTATAGGAAGGGGACGGACCAACCCGGCAAAATCTTCCTACAATGGCGGCAGGAGCAAAGGAGCGACAATGACGATCAATGCTTATCAGGCGGCCCGTAGCCGGGCCGAGACGCCGCGCGCTGCGGAACTGCGGCTGATGCGCGAGATCACCGGTGAGATGCTGACGGCGCACGAAGCCGGCCTGAAGGGTGCGCTGTTGATGCCGTCGCTGTATCGCAACCGGGAGATGTGGACTGCGTTCGTCACGGATTGCGGCGCCCGCGGCAACAGCCTGCCGATCGAGCTGCGCGCCAAGATCATCTCGCTTGGCCTGTGGGTCGATCGCTTCACCAGCGATGTCGTCGCCGGACGGGATTCGATCCTGGAACTGATCCAGGTGAACCGTACGATCATGGAAGGCCTTGGCTTCCAGGAGCGCACGCCCGCGCCGCAGGCGACCGCCGCCGCCGCCTGATCGTCCAGAGCAAGTACAGAGAAAAAGCCTCGGGGCTCTTCCCCGGGGCTTTTTTCTTGTCTGCCGTGCAGGGGGCGGGGGGGCGCGCGCTTGTGCAGGCGGGTTGGCGG
>JAPJRE010000487.1 GCA_030824725.1 Sphingomonas sp. | reverse complement strand
GACAGGCCCCTCTCCCCGACCCTCTCCCCGCAAACGGGGAGAGGGAGACAAAGACTCCCGCGCCGCCTCGTTCGAATCCCACGCCAGCACCTCCGCCCCGCTGGCCAGCAACGCGCGCACGGTCGCCGTGCCCGAGCGTGCGAGCCCGAGCACCGCGAAGCGTTTGCCGCGCCAGGCCGGGCTGGTGATCACCGCAGCTTGAGCGTCGCCAGCCCGGCCAGCGCCAGCACGAAGGCGATGATCCAGAAGCGGATCACCACGGTCGGCTCGGACCAGCCGAGCTGTTCGAAATGGTGGTGGATCGGCGCCATGCGGAACACCCGCTTGCCGGTGCGCTTGAAGAAGAACACCTGGATGATGACGCTCAGCGCCTCCATCACGAAGAGGCCGCCGATGATGCCGAGCACCAGCTCATGGTGGGTGGTGACGGCGATGGTGCCGATCGCCCCGCCCAGCGCCAGGCTGCCGGTATCGCCCATGAACACCGCCGCCGGCGGCGCATTGAACCACAGGAAGGCCAGCCCCGCCCCGATCATCGCGCCGCAGAAGATGGCGAGGTCACCCGCGCCCGGCACGTGCGGGATGCCGAGATAGGTCGCGTAGATCTTGTTGCCGGCAAGGTACGCGATCAGCATGAACGCCATGCTCGCGATCACCACCGGCATCGTGGCCAGCCCGTCGAGCCCGTCGGTGAGGTTCACCGCATTGCCAAACGCCACGATCGTGAACGCCGCGAAGGCGATGTAGAAATAACCCAGGTTCGGGTGTACCCAGCTGAAGAACGGCACGTAGAGCTGGGTATTGCCCTCGGCGAAAATGATGATCGCGCTGGCGATGCCGGCGATCAGGAACTCGCCGAGCAGCCGCACCCTGCCCGATACGCCCGCGGTCTTCTGCTTCCGCACCTTGTCGTAATCGTCGAGGAAGCCGATCATGCCGAAGCCGAGCGTCACGAACATGCACGCCCAGACATAGGCGTTGCGCAGGTCCATCCAGATCAGCAGCGCCAGCGTCAGGCTGGTCAGGATCATCAGCCCGCCCATCGTCGGCGTGCCGCGCTTGGCGAGGTGGCTTTGCGGCCCGTCGGTGCGGATCGGCTGGCCCTTGCCCTGGCGCAGCCGCAGCCAACCGATGAATCTCGGCCCGACCAGCAGGCCGATCAGCAGCGCGGTCGCCACCGCCCCGCCGGTGCGGAACGACAGATACCGGAACAGATTGAGGACGCCGGGGAAGCCCAGCTGCTCCGCGATCAGATAGAGCATGTTTGCCTTTCCGCCAGCGCCGCGACGATCGTCGCCAGCCGTACGCCGTTCGACCCTTTGATGAGAACCGCATCGCCCGGCGCGAGCGTCGATTCGAGCTCGGCCTTCGCAGCTGCGGCATCGGCCACATGGACGAAATCCAGCCGCCCCTCAAGCGCGGCCGCCAACGGCGCCATCGCCTCGCCCACCAAAATGGCACGGCTCACCCCGGCTTGCGTGATCGGATCGGCGAGTTCGGCGTGGAGCGCATCGGAATGGCCGCCCAGCTCGCGCATCTCGCCCAGCACGGCGATCCTGCGGCCGGGCTCGGCGGCAAGCACCTTGAGCGTGGCGCGCATCGAGCTGGGATTGGCGTTGTAGCTTTCGTCGATGACAAGGGCGGTGCCGTCGCCCACCGGCACGGTCATCCGCGCGCCGCGCCCGGCGAGGCCGCCCATCTCGGCCAGCGCCAGCCCCGCCACTTCGAGATCGCCGCCCACCGCATCGACCGCGGCGAGGATCGCCATCGCATTCGATACCCAATGCTCGCCCGGCTGCGAGATGGTGAAGCTGAGTTCGCGGTCGCCGAAACGCGCCATCACGAAGGTGCCGCCGCCCCGCGCACGCATCGTCTCGACCGCGCGATAGTTGGCGCCCTCGCCCAGGCCGAAGGTGACGATCCTGGCCGCATGGGGCCGCGCGGCATCGAGCAGCAGGTCGCGATAGGGGCTGTCGAACGGCACGATCGCGGTGCCGCCGGGCTCCAGCCCCTGGAAGATCTCGCCCTTGGCCTCGGCAATGGCTTCGACGCTGTCGAAGAAGCCGAGATGCGCCGGCGCGATCGCAGTGACGATCGCCACATGGGGGCGCACCAGCCGGGTCAGCTGCGCGAGTTCGCCCGCATGGTTCATGCCCATCTCGAACACGCCGTAGCGGCTCTCGCTCGGCATCCGGGCGAGGCTCAGCGGTACGCCGGTATGGTTGTTGTAGCTCTTCACCGAGCGGTGCGCGCAGCCGGGATCGATCCGGTCTAGCGCCGCGAACAGTGCCTCCTTGGTGCCGGTCTTGCCCACCGAACCGGTGACGCCGATGATCCTGGCCGAAGAGCGCTTGCGGGACGCTGCACCGAGCGCGTTGAGCGCGGCGGTGGTGTCGGCGACGCGGACGCTCGGATGGTCGGTCGCATCGGACACCACCGCACCGGACGCGCCCTGCGCGAAGGCCTGGTCGAGGAAGCGATGCCCGTCGGTGCTCTCGCCCTTGAGCGCGAGGAACAAGTCGCCGGGGCCGACTTCGCGGGAGTCGAAGGCGACGCCGGAGACGGTGAAGTCTGCCGAAGCGGCTCCTCGCGTGGCCGCGGCGATTTCGGCGGAGGTCCAAAGCATCGAAGTCATCGCTCCCCTCCCGCTTGCGGGAGGGGTCGGGGGAGGGGATGGAAATGAGAGTGCAGGACAGACGCCACGGCCATCCCCTCCCCTAGCCCCTCCCGCAAGCGGGAGGGGGATATTAGAAGAAGCC
>JAPJRE010000486.1 GCA_030824725.1 Sphingomonas sp. | reverse complement strand
GTGTTCGGGGGTGCTCACCTATCATGCGCCGCTCGCGGCCCGGCTGCTCGGCGCGTGATCGAGACGGCGCGGCTGCTGTTGCGGCCGCCCGAGCCGCGCGACTTCGACGCGCTGCACGCGATGTGGAGCGATCCCGACGTGATGCGCGATCTCGGGCCGGTGAAGACGCGCGCGCACAGCCGGGCGACCATCGCCCGGCACCTCGGCTATGGCCCCAGCCACGGGCTCGGCTTCAATACCGTCGAGCGGCGCGAGGACGGCGCGATCATCGGCTTTTGCGGCTTGAAGCCCGGTGCGCCGGACACGCCGATCGAGGGGGACGTGGAAATCGGCTGGATGTTCGCGCGCGCCTTCTGGGGCAAGGGCTATGCCCGCGAAGCAGCGGCGGCCAGCCTCGACTGGGCCTGGGCACAGCGCGACGCGGCCCGAGTCGTCGCGATCACCGCCGCCTGCAACCTCGCCAGCCGCGTGCTGATGGAGCGGCTCGGCATGGCCTGGATCGCCGATTTCGAGCATCCGGCGCAGCCGGAAGGGCATCGCTTGCGTCCCAGCGTGGCCTTCGCGATCCCGCGGCCATGATTGCTACCGAACGCCTGCTGCTGCTTGAGTGGACCGATGCCGACCGCACGTCCTTGCATGCGATGTGCACCGGTCCACGCGTCATGGCCTTTATCGGCCCTGTGCAATCGCGCGCGGAGAGCGACGCGGGCGTAGATAGGCGGCGTGCCATGGGTGCGGATTTCGACGATCCTGCGGCGATCCCGGCGCTGCGGCGCCACCGCACCTATCGCATCGCGCGCCCGTGAGCAGTGGCGCCTCCGACATGCGCGAGGATGGCCCCGCGCGGCGCGCATGGTTCGTCGCGGCGATCCTCTGCGGATCGTTCCTGCTGTTCCTCGTCCAGCCGATGGTGGCGCGCATGGCGCTGCCGCGGCTGGGCGGTGCGCCGGCGGTGTGGAACTCGGCGATGCTGGTCTACCAGGCATTGCTGCTCGTCGGATATGGCTATGCCCATTGGCTGGGGCGGTTCCGGGAGCGGACGCAGGCGGCGCTGCATCTGGGGCTGCTGGCCCTGGCCGCGCTCTGGCTGCCGATCGGCCTGGGCGGCATGCAGGTGCCCGCAGGCGGGGAGCCGGCGCTGTGGGTGCCGTGGCTGCTGGTCGCCGCCATCGGGCCGCTGTTCCTCGCAATCTCGGCCCAGGCCCCGCTGCTCCAGCGCTGGTATGCGGTGGCGAGCCATGGCCGGGACCCCTATGCGCTCTACGCCGCCTCCAACATCGGCAGTTTCGCCGGCCTGCTCGCTTATCCGCTGCTCGTGGAGCCGCTGCTGCGGCTGCGCAGCCAGAGCTGGCTGTGGACGATCGGCTATGCCCTGGTCGCGCTGCTGGTGCTGGCGTGCGCACGCCGCTTGCCGCGAGACGATGCGCCGCCAGTCGCCACACGCGAACGGCCGGCGACGCTGGTCCGCGACTGGGCGCAGTGGATCGCGCTGGCGCTGGTGCCCTCGGGCCTGATGCTCGCGACGACGACGTTTCTTACCACCGACATCGTCGCCGTGCCGCTCCTCTGGGTGCTGCCGCTCGGGCTGTACCTGCTCAGCTTCCCGCTCGCCTTTCGCAGTTCGGCGCTGCTCGACGACCTGCTCGAGCGCTGCGTGCCGCTGGTGCTGCTGCTGTTCGGCGCCACGCTGATCGCCGGGGATCAGCGACTGGCCTATTTCAATGCGCTGATCGGGCTGGTGCTGCTGTTCGCGGTGGCGGTTGCGTGCCACGCGCGGCTCTATGCACTGCGCCCGCCGCCCGAGCGACTGACCGGCTTCTACCTGGCGATGGCGGTAGGCGGCGCGCTGGGCGGCGTGTTTGCCGGGCTGCTCGCGCCGGTGCTGTTCGACTGGACCTATGAATATCCGCTGCTGATCCTTGTCGCGGGCCTGCTGATCCCGCAACGGGCGCTGACCGGCGAGCTGGCGCGGCTCTGGTCGGGCCGTTGGCGGCGACCGGCGGGCCTGGCCCTCGTCGCGGCCGTGCTTCTGATCGTGCCGGTGGGGCTGAACGAGCATCTGCTGGGGCCGATGCATGCGCAGATCGCCTTCGTGGCGGTGGCGTTCCTCGGGCTCGCGGCGATCGGCACGCGCTGGCCCTTCACCGTCACGCTCGCCGGCGCGCTGGTGCTGTTTGGCGGCTATACCGCGATCCAGACCTCGCTGACCGGTGCGCGGACCCGCAGCTATTTCGGCGTCTACACGGTCAGCGACCAGCCCGACCAGCGGCGGCTCGCCCATGGCACCACCGTGCACGGCGTGCAGCTGAAGGGCGCGCGCGCGGAGCGTCCGACCACCTATTACCAGGCGGGATCGGGCGTCGGGCAGGCCATGCTGGCAGCCCCCGCGCTCTACGGACCCGATGCCCGGATCGGCGTGGTCGGGCTGGGTACCGGCACGCTGGCCTGCTATGCCCGCCCGGGGCAGGCATGGCGGTTCTTCGAGATCGACCCTGCCGTCGTCCATCTCGCCCGCGATTCCGGCGCGTTCAGCTTTTTGCGGCGATGCGCCCCGCAGGCGCAGATCCTGATCGGCGACGCGCGGCTGCGGCTGGCCGACCTTGCGCCGGCCAGCCTCGACCTGCTGGCGCTCGATGCCTTCTCCTCCGATGCGGTGCCGATGCACCTGATGACGGCGGAGGCGTTCGCCGCCTACGGCCGCGTCCTCGCGCCCGACGGACTGCTGCTGGTGCATATTTCCAATCGCTTCCTCGCGCTCGGCCCGGTGGTGGCG
>JAPJRE010000034.1 GCA_030824725.1 Sphingomonas sp. | reverse complement strand
GAGCAAAATCAGGCGATCTTGAAGTCAAGCGGCAGGCCACTTGGGGAATGTCGGTCTATACGGCACCGCGTTCGGCGTGTTCTATGCGCTGTTCGGCATTCCGCTCGGCAGGCTGGCGGACAATTGGCACCGCGTGCGGCTGATGACCCTGGGCCTGGCGCTGTGGTCGAGCATGACCGCGCTGTCCGGCTTCGCGCGCACCGGGCTTGCACTGGGCCTTGCGCGAATGGGCGTCGGCATCGGCGAGGCGACCGCCGGGCCCGCCGCCTATTCGCTGATCTCGGACTGGTTTCCAAAGCGGCTGCGCGCCACCGCGCTCGCGCTCTATTCCTCGGGCGTCTATCTCGGCGGCGGGCTGTCGCTGTTCCTCGGCGCGCTGATCGTCCAGCGCTGGAACCACGCCTATCCCGGCGGAGGGCTACTGGGGCTGGTCGGCTGGCAGGCGGCGTTCGTCGCGGTCGGTCTGCCCGGGCTGTTCGTCGCCGCCTGGATCGTCACCCTGCGCGAGCCGCCGCGCGGGCTTTCCGAAGGCATCGTGACGCCGCCGCACCCGGCCCCGTTCCGCGCATTCCTTGAGGAGTTGCTGACGATCATCCCGCCCTTCACGCTGATCGGCGCGGCGCGCGGCGGCCCGGCGGCGCTCGCCCGCAACCTGACGGTGCTCGCGCTCATCGCCGGTCTGGTCGCTCTGCTCGTCGCGCTCGGCGAGCCGGTGGCGCAATGGTCGGCCGTGGGAATCGGCGCCTATGCGGTGGCCAGCTGGGCGCGCGCGCTCAAGCGCCGCGATCCGCCGACCTATGCCCTGATCGTCGGCACCCCCGCCTTTCTCTGCGTGGTGCTGGCTTATGGCCTCAACACCTTCCTCGCCTATGCCATGGCCGGGTTCGCGCCCAGCTTCCTGCGGCGCAGCTTCGACATTCCACCGGAGCAGCTGGCATCGCTCGGCTTCTGGATCGGCGCGCCGGTGGCGCTGGCCGGCTTTTTGGGGGTGACGATCGCCGGTCGCGTCGCGGATGCGCTCCGCGCGCGCAGCCTGGTCGGGCGGATCCATGTCCTGCTGTTCGCGTGCCTCGCCCCAATCGCGCCGATGGTGCTGCTGTTCACCGCACGCGACCTCACCACCGCTCTCATGATGCTGCCCCTCGCGCAGTTCCTGATCTGCGGCGGGCTGGGCGCGGCAGCGGCGACGACCCAGGACCTGGTGCTGCCCCGCATGCGCGGCACCGCCACCGCCGCCTTCTTCATCGGCACCACGCTGATCGGCCTGGCGCTCGGCCCCTATTGCGCCGGGCGGATCGCGACGCTCACCGGCGATCTTGCGACGGGGGTGCTGGCGCTGCTCGCCAGCGTGCCCCTCGCGCTCGCTGCGATCGCCGCCGCCTATCGGCTGCTGCCGGCGGCCGAGGCAAGCAAGCTCGCCCGCGCCCGCGCCGCCGGGGAGGCCGTGTGACCGCTCAGACCGTCTGGAACACGCCGCAGGCGATGCGGCCGCCGCTGTTGCCGGCCGGGTCGCTCTTGTAGTCATCCTCGCCGGCATGGACGACCAGCGCGGCGCCGTCCTGGTCCATCAGCTGGTCGAAGCTGCCGCCGGCCAGCGTGAAGCTGAGATGGCCATGGCCCTTCTCGTCCACCTTCATGTTGGGCAGGTCGCCGGCATGCGGACCCATCGGGTTTTCCTTGCCGTGCTTGGTCGCGCCCGGGTTCCAGTGCCCGCCGGCGCTGGCGAAGTCGGGGGGCGTACAGACGCCGGTGGTGTGGACATGGACGCCATGCGGCCCGGGCGAGACGCCGTTGACGTCGACCAGCACGCGGATCGATCCCTCGACCTGCTCGGCCACGGCGGTGCCGACCACCTTGCCGGTCGCATCGTGCAGTTCGGCCTGTGCCCGGAAATGTCCGGCCATGTAGCGCGCATTCTGCGCCTTGGTCGCGCAGCCGCCCACCAGCACACCGATGATCGCAACGCCCGCGCCGATTCCCCAAGCCTTCATAATGCGTCTCCCGACCAGATTTCCGTATCAGCCTAATGGGCCTTAGCGCATGTGGTTCCAAGAGGGCAGCGTCGGCCGGGAGCCCATCCGTGGGCGTGGCGCGGCCACCCGCTTCGGCTCGCCGCACCAGACAACGCACCCGCCGCAGCTTTTACCTTTCGTTAACCTTCGTTTACGACTGTTATTCGAGGGACCGTCGCGGCAAAGCGCGTCCCGGAGGCAACAGGGGAAATCATCATGTACCGGCTCGCCTATGCGATGCTCGCCTTGCCCATGCTCGCCAGTTGTCAGGCCGGCACGGCGGGGACGGACGTACGCCCGGTCGCCACCGTCGAAATGGCACCCCCGCCGCCTTTGTGGCGGACGCGGATCGCCGAGGCCGACGTGCCGCGACTCGAACGCCTGCCGGATGCGTGGCGCCAGCTCTATGACGGCGTGCGCCTCCCCGTCCGCAAGCTGCAGGGCGCGGTGCTCGATCCCGATGCCGGCCAGCCCCATCCGGCACTGCCGCCCGGCTCCTATCGCTGCCGCACGCTGCACCTGAAGCCGGGGCCTGCCGGGCGCGCCCTGGTCCAGCCGAGCCCTGCCGGCTTCTGCTACATCTCGGCCGCCAACGACGCCACCGGCGAGCACAAGGACGAAGCGCCGCTGGGCCTCGCCAAGCAGACTGGCACCGACATCGTCGCCGGCTATGTCTTCCCGGACGGCAAGCGCTACGTCTTCCTCGGTGCGCGCCAGGCGAAGCCGGGCGCGAACGACATCGGCTATGGAAATCCCGGCGCCAGCGACGTCGTCGGCATGGTCGAGCGCTTCGGTGCATTTCGCTGGCGGCTGGCGGTGCCCGGCGCCCAGCCGGGCAGCGTCGACGTCTACGAACTGACCCCCGTCCCCGCGGAGGGCCAGCCCAAGGGCTGAGCCCGGCCACTCAGCCCAAACGTTTGTTCATCGTAGCGACAGAAACCGTTGCCGCAGTGCAACACCTTCCGGTCAAAGCTTCGCCGCGATGCAACCTTGCCGATCGCTGGGGCATTGTGCGCCCATCTCCGGCCGCCCCGCCTATCGATGCGGGCCAGCGCCGGAAGATGCGTGTTTCACCAGCGTAGAGGTACTCCCCATGCGTAAGATTCTTGCCGTCGCGGCAGCAGCTGCCGCGCTTCCCCTCGCCGTCCCCGCCTTTGCCCAGGATGCCACCACCGGCGCCGGCACGATGGCGACGACCACCGCCGACACCAGCGGCACCATGGCCACCACCGCGGCACAGGACGAGACCCCGCGCGCGCCGGACGGCTCCAGGGCCTTCGGCATCGAGCCCTATGTCGGCGTGCTCGGTGGCTGGGAGCGTTTTGACCGTCAGGAAAATGCCGGCATTCCGATCCAGCCGAACAAGTACCGCCTCGACGGCGCGATGGTGCAGGGCGTGGTCGGCGTGAACGTGCCGCTCGGCCCGGTGTTCGTCGGCGCCGAAGGCAACGTCGCCAAGGGCGTGAGCGGCGACATCGACTGGGAATATGGCGCCGCCGGCCGTTTCGGCCTGCGCGCCGGTGAGAGCGGCCTGATCTACGGCAAGGTCGGCTATCAGTGGGTCAATTTCGACAAGGTCGCCAACGCCACGCGCGACTATCACGCGATGACCTATGGCATCGGCGTCGAGGTCGGCCCGAAGGACATCGGCCTGGGCGGCATCACCGGCCAGAGCGGCCTGCGCCTGCGCCTCGAGATGAACACGTTCAACGATGCGAAGAGCTTCCGCCCGATGGCGGGTGTGATCGCGCACTTCTGATCGGACGCTTCTGATCGGCAACTGCTGACCGGACGGGCTGCCCTCCCCTCGGGGAGGGCGGCACACGGTTGATTCCCGTCAACCCGCCCGCGCCGATTTCGGCTATGGCGGCGCCATGTCCGAGTCCCCCCTGCCGTTCGACCGCGTCGGCGGCGAAGAGTCCGTCCGCGCCATCGTCGACCGCTTCTACGATCTGGTCGAGCAGGACCCCGCCTACGCCGCGCTCCACGCGATGCACCAGCCGGACCTGACCGCGCTGCGCCACTCGCTCACCCGCTTCCTCGTCGCCTGGCTCGGCGGCCCGCGCGATTGGTTCGATCAGCGGCCGGGCATGTGCATCATGGGATTCCACCGCCAGCTCAAGGTCACCGCGCAGACCGCGGCGCAATGGGCGCACGCGATGGATCGCGCGATCGACGCCGATCCCGGCATCGAGCCGGAGACCGCCCGCCAGATGAGCGAGGCGTTCCATCGCATGTGCCGCGCCATGGCGGTGCAGGCACGCACCGCTGCCGAGGCAGCCCAGCCCTGACCCGAGGTTGATCCGCTTCGGAGCAAGTCAACGGCGCAAGCGCAATCGCTTGCGCTACAAGGCGCCGGTAATGAACGCGCGGATCACCCCCGTCGATACGCCGCTGGAAGTCGCCTGCGAACATTGCGGCTGCCTCGGGGTAACCCGCGAGGCATGGGCGGAATGGAGCGTGGCGGAGCAGGCATGGGTGCTCAGCCAGGCCTTCGATTTCGCCTTCTGCCATCGCTGCCACCGCCCGACGCGGCCGGTCGAACGCCCCGCACGCGGGGAGGGGGCGAAGGCGAAGGGACCCATCGCAACGGGCGGCGCGGGATAACCCCCCTCGCGCTTCCCGCAGCGCGCAAGCGCGGGCGACGGGTCTGCCGGGCATCCCGGCAGACCCGCAACTCGCCATAAACTGCGTCGACGCGGGGATCACAACCCATCGCGGCCGCGAGCCACGCCGTGCCCCACCAAGGTTCGGAGGAGCAGCGGGACCGCAAATGCATCCGCGAACCCGCCCGACGTTGCAGAGCGGCTCGCCCTCAAAAGCGAGAGAGCCGGCACGGAAGCAGATCCGCGATACGCCAGCGCTTGCCTTCTACCATCGGGGCGGCTGATGCCCCGGCTCACATCGCCCGGTCAGACGCCAATCTGCGCCGGAAACCGATTGTCTGAAGCCCTCTCGCGCAGCAGCACCCACCTTATCGCGCAGCCTTACCACGCCAATCCGCCCAGTGCGCGGCGTCTTCACGATGAGGCTGCGGACTCCGGACGTCATCTTGCCGATCAGCGTCGCTGTTCCGCAAGCTTTTTGGGTACCTCTCGGGATGGGCCGGAACATCGGGCGATGGTCGAGGGCCAGTTGCCCCCGTTGCCGGCGAAATCGCCCTCGGGCGGACCAACAAGGCGGTCACCTATGGCAGGAGCGCCTGCAGGACCATCGTTGACTAGCATGGGCGCAGATGGCTGGACGTCGCGGCATCGCACGCTAAGGGAAAGGCACAGGCAACCGAAGTCTTGGAGCGGCGCGCATGAATGAGCAGGTTTCCCAAAGCTATGGCGCCGTCGCCGCGACGAGCGAGGCGGGCTGGCTGACCACCTCCTTCGTCCTCATCGCGCTGGGCGCGGCGCTGGCGATCCTCATCCTGATATGGGGCGCCCGCCTCGCATTGCGTCGCCGCGAAGCCCGTGCCGAGTTGGAGGAACGCGGCGAGCTCGAGATCGCCGATGCGGCCGAGCCGCTCCGCGCCCCGTCCCCGGCGCCCGCTCCCGTCCAAGCGCCGCTGCCGGCGCCCGAGGCCACGCCGCTCGACGACGAGCCGATTGCCGCCGCCGCTGCGCCGATCGCCGCGCCCTCGGCTGCGCTGGCCGCCGATACCAATGCCGCCCCGGCCCCCGCACCGGCAGAAGCCGCCGACGACCTGACCCGCCTGAAGGGGGTGGGCCCAAAGCTGGCCGCGCGGCTCAACGAACTGGGCATCACCCGCTTCGCCCAGTTGGCGGCGCTGGACGACTCCGCCGCGCGCGCGCTCGATGCCCAGCTCGGCAGCTTCCAGGGCCGCATGACCCGCGACCGCTGGATCGAGCAGGCCCGCTTCCTCGCCAGCGGCGACACCGCCGGCTACGAAGCGGTTTTCGGCAAGCTCTGAACGGCGCCTGACCCTTCCCCGCCGGGACAGGGCGATCGCATATGTCCGACATACCGCGTCATCCCCGCGGAGGCGGGGATCCATTGGCGCTGATGCCGACGTTCTTTCCTCGAGCGCTCAGGACAAGGGATTGCCGCCTTCGCGGGAAGGACGATGATTTTCTGAACCGCAGGCCACAGGCTTCCTATGCGATAGCCCTGCACGCCGGAAGGGACCGCGCGGCGGCTCCGAGAGGGAGGATGCCAAACCCTCTCGACGGTCGGTAATCCTCCCCCACCGTCCCCTTCGGCGCCACATCTCCCTTGCGGAAGAGGATAAACCCGCCCCCTACCGCTTCAGGATGTCGAGCGCCGCCGCCGTCAGCGCCTCGGTGGCGGTGCTAACCACCGCTTCGGCATCGGGCGCCCATTCGGCGCTGTGGAGCGAGGGGAGCATCGCCTTGCCGCCCTGCGCCGCATCCCATTTGGCCTGGGGCACCCCGCCCACCCAGAAGATCGTGCTCTGGATGCTTTTGTCGGCCAGCCAGTAGCGGCTGAAATCCTCGCCCCCCATCACCGCCTTGGTCTCCACCACCCGCTCCTTGCCGAAGCGGCCGGCGAACAGCCCCTGCAGCCGGCCGGCGAGCGGCTGGGTGTTGAAGGTGGCGGGGGTATATTCGTCCTTCACCGTCACCACCGGCATGCGGTCCTCGGGCACGCCGGCCGCGATCGCCTCGCCTTTGGCGATACGCGCGATGCCGTCGAGCAGTTGCCGGCGCGACTCCGGCGAGAAGCTGCGCACGGTGAGCAGCATCGTCACGTCGTTGCCGATGATGTTGTGCTTCGATCCGCCATGGATCGCGCCGACCGTGACCACCGCCGGCTGCTGCGGATCCATTTCGCGGCTGACCAGCGTCTGCAGCGTGGTGACGATCCGCGCGGCGAGCACGATCGGATCGCGCGTGGTATGCGGATAGGCGCCGTGCCCGCCCACGCCCTTCACCACCAAGTCGACCGAATCGACATTGGCGAGCGCATAGCCTGGGGTGATGCCGATCTGGCCCGCGGGCAGGCTGGCGCTGTCGTGAAAGGCGATCGCATAGGCAGGCCGGGGGAAGCGGGTGAACAGCCCGTCGTCCAACATGTCCTTGGCGCCGCGCCCGCGCTCCTCGGCGGGCTGGGCGATCATCACCAGCGTGCCGTGCCACTGCCCCTTCATCGCCGCCAGGTTGCGCAGCGTGCCCACCCAGCTCGCCATGTGGGTATCGTGCCCGCAGGCATGCATCACGCCGCTTTCGATCCCCTCGTCGGTGGTCGCGCGCACCTTGGAGGCGAAGGGGAGGCCGGTGTTCTCCACCACCGGCAGCCCATCCATGTCGGCACGGATCAGCAGCACCGGGCCGGGGCCGTTGCGCAGCACCGCGACCACGCCGGTGCCGCCCACCTTCTCGGTAACCTCATAGCCGGCGGCGCGCGCGGCCGCGGCCAGCTTCGCCGCGGTCTTCACTTCGTGCAGGCTGAGTTCGGGATTGGCGTGCAGGTCGCGATAGAGTGCCATCAGCTGCGGCATCGCCTGCGCCGTGGCCGTGCGCACCGGATCGGCAGCGTCGGCAGCGGCGGGCGTGCCGAGGCTCATTGCCCCGGCCAACAGGAAAGACGTGAACATCCAGGCCCCTTTCGCATCATCGGGGGAGTGTCACGCCTGCCACCGCCGCTGTCAAACGACGGATTTCAAACCACGGATTTCAACCCGGGGCTGTCAAACGGCGGGCACGATCTCGATCACGTCCAGCTTGGATTCGAAGGGCGGATAGGGCAGCACCAGCCGCCAGCGCTTGTCGCCGATCCGCTCGCCATAGCCGATCAGGTCGCGCTTGTGGTCAAGGCCGTAGCGAAGCGGCGCGCTGTCGTCGCCCACTTCCAGCGTGCCGAGAAAGGTGACGCGGGCGGCCACATCGGGGAAGAAGTTGCCGTCGGGCCGCTGGGCCCCGCCCTCGATGCGGAAATGGCGGACCTTGCCGTCGTCGCGGATGCCGCAGGGGCGCCAGTCATAGGTGACGATCGCCGCGACCGCCGCACCGCCCCCGCCCAGCTTGACGGTACGGCAGCGATAGTCGCCTGCCGGCGGCATCGCATCGGCCAGGGCGCGATCAGGGTCGAACAGCGCCGGATCGCCGTCGATCCGCTTCGCATCGGCGGCGCGGGCGAGCGGCAGCGCCTCGCTCCACGCGGTCCGCCAGTTGCGCAGCCGGGTGCGATCCGCGTCGGTGGCGACCCGCCGCCAGGCGAGGCTGGTATCCATGCCCGAGCTCGTCGCCTCGCGATAGGCGGTGCAGCCGGCGAGCGCCGCGCCGAGACCGAGGATACCGATCGTGCGCAGCATCATTCGGCGGTCCAGCCGCCGTCGATCGAATAGTTCGATCCGGTGATCTGCGCCGCCTCGTCGCGGCACAGGAACACGGCCAGCGCCGCCACCTGCTCGGGCAGCACGAACTCCTTGGTCGGCTGGGCATCGAGCAGCACGTCGTTGATCACCTGCTCGCGGGTCAGCCCGCGCGTCTTCATCGTGTCCGGGATCTGGTTCTCGACCAGCGGCGTCCAGACATAGCCGGGCGAGATGCAGTTCACCGTGATGCCATGGGTCGCCACTTCCAGCGCTGCCGTCTTGGTGAGCCCGGCGAGACCATGCTTGGCGGCGACATAGGCCGCCTTGTTGGGGCTCGCCACCAGGCTGTGCGCGCTGGCGGTGGAGATGATGCGGCCCCACTTGCGCGCCTTCATGCCCGGGATGGCGGCACGCATCAGGTGGAAGGTCGAGCTGAGGTTGATCGCGAGGATCGCGTTCCACTTCTCGATCGGGAATTCATCGATTGGGGCGACGTGCTGGATGCCAGCGTTCGAGATGACGATGTCCACCGCGCCGAACTCGGCCTCGGCCCGCGCCACCATGGCGGCGATCGCCTCGGGCTTGGTCATGTCGGCGGCGTCGTAGAGCGCCTTGCCGCCGCTCGTCGCCGCCAGCGCCGACCGCTCCTTCTCGATCGCCTCCGCGTCGCCGAAGCCGTTGATCAGCACGTTCGCGCCCTCGGCCGCCAGCGCCTTGGCATAGGCCAGGCCGATGCCCGAGGTGGAACCGGTGACGATCGCGGACTTGCCCTTGAGGAACATCGGCATACTCCCTTGTTAACGCTGGGTGAGATCGAAGGCGGCGGTCTTGCCGTCGAGGATGTTCTGCGCGACGAGCCGCGCGTTCGCCATGGTCTCCGCCACCGCCATGCGGCCGGATTCCCAATGCTCGTGCATCGTCCGCGCGGAGAATTCGAAGTCGCGCGATCCGCCTTCCCACAGCTTGGCGCGGTAGATCAGCTGGACGACGTTGACCGGATATTCGGTCACCAGGTCGCGCACCGCCTTCACCTCCGGCTCGTCGGCGATATGGGCGGGCAGCTTGTCGAGCAGCGCCTTCACCGTCTCGCGCGCCTTGCGGATGCGCAGCCGTTCGTCGGAGATCGCGCGGGTCCGGCTGGAGAAGCGGATTTCCTTCTCGCGGCCCATCACGTCCATGATCGTGCGCGGCGGCGCGTTCTCGGCGGGGAACAGATCGACCTGGAAGACTAGCATCTCGGCCTCCTGCCGATCGAGGACATGGGTGAGCGGGGTATTGGAGACGAGACCCCCGTCCCAATACCAGCAACCGTCGATCTCGACCGGCGGCAGCCCGGGCGGCAACGCGCCAGACGCCATGATGTGCCGCGCATCGATCCGTTCGTCGCGCGTATCGAAATAGCGGAAGTTGCCGCTGTGCAGATTCACCGCACCCACCGAGAGGCGGACCGGCCCGTCGTTCAGCAGATCCCAGTCGATCAGCCGGTCCAGCGTCTCGCGCAACGGGCTGGTATCGTAGAAGCTCAGCGCCTCGGGCGTGCCGGGCACTGCGAAGGCGGGCGGCACCGGGCGTGGGCGGAAGAAGCCGGGCACCCCGCCGAGCATCACCGCACCGGCGGACCATTCATGCGCAATTTCGCGCAGCTGGTCGTTCATCGGCAGCGAGAAATCGGGAAGCGCCGAGGTGACCTGTTCCCAGAAGGCGCGGATCGCCCCCAGCCGCTTCTCGGGCGGGTTCCCCGCGAACAGCGCGGCGTTGACCGCCCCGATCGAGATGCCGGCGACCCAGTCGACCGCGATGCCGGCGACGGCCAGTTCCTCGATCACCCCGGCCTGGAAGCTGCCGAGAGCTCCGCCCCCCTGCAGCACCAATGCGACGGTATCCGGCAGCGGCATGCCAGGCGCGGCATGGCGGCGGCGGTGCGGGCTGGAGTCGGCATCGGCCATGGCAAGCGATGTGGCCCATCCCATGCTGCGGAGCAATACGAACCTTGGTAGGAACGCGTGCAACGCTCGACGCGCTGGCGCATTGTGACGCCAAGCAAACGAAGGGGAGGCCCGATGCGGCTCGACGATCTCGATCCTACCGACAATGCCCGCGACCTCGGCTCGGGCGGGGGCGGCGGCGGCTTTCCGCTGCTCGGCCTGCTGCCCCTGTTCCTCGGGCGCGGCATGGGCTGCGGCGGCCTCGTGCTGGTGGGCATCATCGCGCTGGTGATGTTCGGCCTGGGCGGCGGCGGCATGCTGGGATCGAGCGGCGGCGGCAGCGCCGGGCGGTCGCCCACCGCCGGCCAGTCCGGCCAGCAGGTGTGCCGCGTCGACGAGCGGCGGCTGGAGGCGTGCCGGGTGATGCGCAGCACCGATCTCACCTGGGCGAAGATCTTCCAGGAAATGGGCCGGAACGACTATCAGCCGGCGACGATCAACTTCTTCAAGGGCGGCGCGAACACCGGCTGCGGCGCGGCCACCTCGGCGGTCGGCCCCTTCTATTGCCCGAGCGACGACGGCGTCTATCTCGATACCGCCTTTTTCGACGAGCTGCAGAACCGCTTTGGCGCCAAGGGCGATTTCGCTCGCGACTATGTGATCGCGCACGAAATGGGGCACCACATCCAGGACCTGCTCGGCACCTCCTCCGAAGTGTCGCGCGCCCAGTCCCAGGCGAGCAAGACCGAGGGCAACCGCCTCTCGGTAAAGCTGGAGCTGCAGGCGGACTGCTATGCCGGCGTCTGGGCCGCGCGCAACCGCGACCGGCTGGAGCCGGGGGACATCGAGGAAGGCATGACCGCCGCCAACGCGATCGGCGACGACACGCTGCAGCGCGAGGCGCAGGGCACGGTGGTGCCGGACAGCTTCACCCACGGCACCTCGGCGCAGCGCATGGCATGGCTGAAGCGGGGCCTCGAAACCGGCGATCCGCGCCAGTGCGACACCTTCAACGTTGCGCAGTAATCGTTACTTGACGTCAACCCTTGGCCGCTATCAAGTGCGGCCAAGGGGGACGGCATGCATCAACATTCCGAACGCGGTGCGTTCGAATTCTACGGTTCCTGGCGCGACTATGCGCCGATCGCGTTCACCAACCTGCTGCTGACGATCGTCACGCTGGGCGTGTACAATTTCTGGGGCCGCACCCGTACCCGGCGCTATCTGTGGAGCCAGACGCGCTTCATCGACGATCGGCTGGAATGGACCGGCACCGGGCGCGAGCTGATGCTCGGCTATCTGATCGTGACGGTGCTGGTGTTCGTGCCGGTCGGGGGATTGAACCTCCTGGTTGGCGCGCTGGCGCTGCGGGGCACCGCATCCGGCGCCGCCTGGGCCGCCGTCCTTTTCCTCCTGCTCTACCTGTTCCTGTTCATGCTCGGCGGCATCGCCACCTTCCGCGCGCTGCGCTACCGGCTCAGCCGGACCTATTGGCACGGCATCCGCGGCGGCAGCGACGATCAGGGGTTTCGCTACGGCTTCACCTATATGTGGCGGAGCATCGCGGGCGGCTTCCTGTTCGGCCTGCTCCTCCCCTGGTCGATGGTGGGGCTGTGGAACCGGCGCTGGGAGGCGATGAGCTTCGGGCCGTACCGCTTCGAATCGGGCGCCGGGCTGGACGAGAAGCTGATGATGCGCTTCCTGCTGCTCTACCTGCTGCCGATCGGGCTGGTCATCACCGTGGTGGTGCTGACGGCGATCAACTTCGCCCGCGGCGCCGGCCCGCAGGAAAGCGCCGCGATGCTCGCCATATTGGCGGTTGCGCCCTTCGTCCTGCTGTTCGGCACGGGGCTGATCGGGCTCGGCTATTATGCCGCCTATTTTCGCCACATGATCGGCGGCATGACGCTCGGCAACCTCGAATTCGCCTTCAACGCCCGGGCCATCGACTGGCTGAAGCTGGTGCTGGGCACGGCCGCGCTGGTGGTATGCACGCTGGGCGTTGGCGCGATCTTCATCGGCTATCGAAACTGGGCCTTCTTCGTGCGCCATCTCGAAGCCTATGGCACGCTCGACGTGGACCAGCTCACCCAGTCGACCACCCGCGCGCCCGGCGAGGGTGAGGGCCTGTTCGACAGCCTCGACATGGGCGCCTTCTGAGGAGAATCCATGGTGGAAACGCGGGTCTGGCACTATGACGGCCGCAGCGGCGAACGGCGGATGCCGGCAATCGTGCCGGGCGCCGACGAGCGGATCTTCACGCTGCAGGGCGACGGTGCCGATCCGGGGCCCTATGCCTTTGCCGATCTGGAGCCGCACGGCCACTCGCACCACGAGCGCGCCTTCGGGCTGAAGGGACGCCCGGGCTGGCGCATCACCTTCCTGGAATTCCCCCCGTCCGAGATCGCCGTGCAGCTGCCCAAGCCGGTGCGCTATGGCCGCTGGATCGATCGCTTCGGGCTATGGCCGTCGGTCGGGGTGCTCGCCATCCTCGCGGTGCTCGTCGTCGGCTTCACGCTCAAGCTGCCGCCGCTGCTCGCGCGGCTGATCCCGTCCTCGGTGGAACAGCGCATGGGCCGGCTGATCGTCGGCAATCTCGGCGCCTATGCCTGCTCCACGCCGCAGGGCGAGGCGGCGCTCAAGGCGCTCGGCGCGCGGCTGCAGCAGGGCGACAACGTCTCCATCCGCGTGGTCCATGCGCCGATGGTCAACGCGGTCGCCTTTCTCGGCGGGCAGGTGGTGCTGTTCGACGGGCTGATCCAGAACGCCCAGTCGCCCGACGAGGTGGCCGGCGTGCTCGCCCATGAACTCGGCCATGTCGCCCATCGCGACGGCATGGAATCGCTGATCCGCCAATATGGCATCAGCCTGCTGCTGGGCGGTTTCGACGGCAATGTCAGCGGCTATGGCAATGCGCTGCTCAACGCGCGCTATTCGCGCAAGGCGGAGGCGGGCGCGGACGGCTATGCGATCGGCCGGCTGCAGGCCGCGAACATTTCCCCCAGGCCAACCGCGGCGCTCTTCGCCCGGCTCGCCCGGCAGGATGCGGAGCCCGGCAATGCCGGCACCCTGCTCAACTATCTCTCGTCGCACCCGCTCTCGTCCTCGCGCGAGCAGGCGTTCAACGCCAGCGCGCGTAACGACGCCGCCTATCGGCCGGCGCTGGACGCGGCGCAGTGGCAGGCGCTACGCGCGATGTGCGGCGATTCTCCCAAGCGTTAGGCGAGCAGCCCGGCCAGCTTGCCGGCGAGGACCGACAGCCCCGACACCGCGATCGCGGCGCCGAAGATCAGCTGCGTGCTCGGGACGAACCGGCGAACCGGCAGGGCGATGGCTTTCTCTACAGTGCTCATGCCGTCTATGTGCTCCTTCGCGCGGGCGATGTCCCGTGATCAATCCCGATGACGGTAATCGGTTCCGTCGCTGGCGGCGAAGGGCATGAGCCGCTACACCGCCGCGCATGACCCGACAGCCGCTCGCGCATCACCATAGCCCCGGCGCATCGCCGACCATCGTCTTCCTGCCCGGCTATCGATCGGACATGCAGGGATCGAAGGTGCTGGCGCTGGAGGCATGGGCCCGCGCCCGCGGCCAGGCGTTCCTCCGCTTCGACTATGCCGGCTGCGGCGAGAGCCCGGGCGCCTTCGAGGACCAGACGCTGGCGAGCTGGCGCGACGACGCGCTGCACCTGATCGACAGCCTCGTCGAAGGCCCGGTGGTGCTGGTCGGCTCGTCGATGGGCGGCTGGCTGATGCTGCTGGTCGCGCAGGCGCGGCCCGACCGCGTCGTCGGCATGGTCGGCATCGCCGCCGCCCCCGATTTCACCCGCTGGGGCTTCACCGATGCCGAGAAGGCGACGCTTGCTGCGCGGGGCCGCCTGGAGCAGCCGAGCGACTATGGCCCCGAGCCCATGCTCACCACCCTCGCCTTCTGGACCTCCGGCGAGGCCCATCTCGTGCTGGAGACGCCGATCGACTTCGCCGGCCCGGTGCGCCTGCTCCAGGGACAGCGCGATGCGGAAGTGCCTTGGGAACTGGCGCTGCGGCTCGCCGATACGCTCCGTTCAGACGATGTGCAGGTGACGCTGGTCAAGGGCGGGGACCACCGCCTGTCGCGCGACGCCGATATCCGCCTGCTGCTCCGCGCCACCGAGGACGTACTGACCGCATGCTCTTCCCCCTCCTCCTGCTGATCGCCCTGCAGCAGACTCCCGCCGCCATCGCCCCCAAGTCCGGGCCGGTGCTGCGCGATGCCGAGCGCGCCCGCGCCGCCGCCGCCAAGGCCGCAGCCCCCGCCCCGGCGGGCGAGCCGCCGCGCTTCACCAAGTGCATGGATCTCGCGACGGGCGATCCGTCCGCCGCGATCGACGAGGCGGCGAAATGGGCGGCCGACAAGGGCGGCATGTTCGCCCGCCAGTGCATGGCGGTGGCCTATGCCAACCAGGCGCGCTGGGAGTCGGCCGCGGCCGCGTTCGAGGAAGCCGCCGGCGAGGCGGAAACCGTCAAGGACGGCAAGCGCGCCGCGACCTACTGGACCCAGGCGGGCAATGCCTGGCTGGCCGCGAAGAACCCGCCCAAGGCGCGCGCCGCGATCAACGCCGCGCTCGCCTCGGGCACGCTGCAGGGCCTGGCGCTGGGCGAGGCCTATCTGGATCGCGCCCGCGCCGCCGTCGCCTCCGGCGAAAATGCCGGTGCCCGGGCAGACATCGACGTGGCGATCGCCAAGGCCGGGGACGATCCGCTCGCCTGGCTGCTCTCCGCCACGCTCGCCCGGCGGATGAACGATCTGCCGCGCGCCCAGAAGGACATAGCCGAAGCGGTGAAGCGCGCCGGCGATGATGCCAGCGTCCAGCTCGAGGCCGGCAACATCGCCGCCGCCAATGGCGACGAGGCCGGCGCCAAGGCCGCGTGGAGCAAGGTGGTCGCCGCCGCCCCCGGCAGCCCGCAGGCGAGCGCCGCCCGCGCCGCGCTCGCCCAGTTCGAGGCCGCGCCGGCCAAGTAGCGGGTGGAACGCGCGGGGCCGCGCCCCTATCTGGCGGGCAACGCCAATCCAGGGAGTGCCCCGTGAAGTTCCTCCACACCATGATCCGCGTCACCGATCCGGACGCAACGATCGCCTTTTTCGAGCTGCTCGGCCTCAAGGAAACCCATCGCATCACCAGCGAGAAGGGGCGCTTCACGCTGATCTATCTCGCCAGCGAGGCGGACATCGACCCCGAAACCGGCCGCGGCCGTGCCGAGGTGGAGCTGACCCACAACTGGGATCCGGAGACCTATAGCGGCGGCCGCAATTTCGGCCATCTCGCCTTCCAGGTCGACGATATCTACGAAACCTGCCAGCGGCTGCGGGATGCCGGGGTGACGATCAACCGCCCACCGCGCGACGGCCATATGGCCTTCGTCCGCACGCCCGACGCCATCTCGATCGAGCTGCTCCAGAACGGCAGCCTGCCGCCGCAGGAGCCCTGGGCCTCGATGCCCAACACCGGCGAGTGGTAAGCGCATGACCCCGCTCCAGATCGTCCGCATCCCCGCGCTTTCCGACAATTATGTCTGGCTGGTCCACGATCCCGCCTCGGCCGAGACGATCGTGGTCGATCCGGCCCAGGCGGAACCGGTGCTGGCCGCGCTCGCCGAGCGCGGCTGGGGGCTGACGGCGATCTGGAACACGCACTGGCACCCGGATCACACCGGCGGCAACGCGGCGCTCAAGGCGGCCACCGGCTGCACGGTGATCGCGCCTGCCGCCGAGGCGGAGAAGATCCCCACCGCCGATCTTCTGGTCGGCGAAGGCGATACGCTCGCGATCGGTGCCCACGCCGCAACGGTGCTGGAAGTGCCCGCGCATACGGCGGGTCACATCGCCTATCACTTCGCCGGGGACGCGCTGGCGTTCGTCGGCGATACGCTGTTCGCCATGGGCTGCGGGCGGCTGTTCGAGGGCACCGCCGAGCAGATGTTCGCCGCCATGCAGCGCTTCGCCGCGATGCCCGACGACACCATCGTCTACTGCGCGCACGAATATACGCTGTCGAACGGTCGCTACGCGCTGGTGGCGGAGCCGGACAATGCGGCGATTCGCGAGCGCATGGGCGAAGTGGAGCGGCTGCGCGCCGCCGGCGAGGCGACCGTGCCGACGACGATCAAGGCCGAACGCGCCACCAACCCCTTCCTCCGCGCCGCCGATGCGCGCATGCTCGCCGAGCGCCGCGCCGCGAAGGATAGTTTTGCCGGCTGAGTCGTAGGGACTGCGAGGAGAGAGAGGATGCGTTTCGCCATCATCACCGCCGGAGCCCTGGCGCTCGCCGGCTGCGCCCAGAACGCCGAGTATCAGGCGCAGCGCGACGCCCAGGCCCGCCGCGAACTCGCCGATGCGCTGGGCGACCGGCAGCCCGGCAAGCCGCAGGACTGCATCAATCCCGGCATGACCGACGGCCCGCAGATCATCAGCACGCGCACGCTGATCTATCGCCAGGGCGCGCGGCTCTATCGCAACGATCTCACCGCCGACTGCCCGTCGCTCGCGCCGCTGACGACGGTGATCGTCGAGATGCGCGGCAGCCAGCTCTGCCGCAACGATCAGTTCCGGGTGCTGACGCCGGGCACGTCGATCCCCAGCGGCTATTGCCGGCTCGGCAAGTTCACGCCCTACACCCGGCCCAAGGGCTGAGCTCTCCAAATCGTCCCCTTCCAGGGGAGGATTTGGGCGTTTACTGCACCTTCAGCTGGTCCAGCGCGAAGGCGAGATATTCCGCATTCTGCTTGTAGCGCTCGAACCGGCCGGACTTGCCGCCATGGCCCGCCTCCATGTTGACGCGGAAGACCAGCGGATTGGCATCGGTCTTGGTCGCGCGGAGCTTCGCCACCCATTTGGTCGGCTCGTAATATTGTACCTGGCTGTCCCACAAGCCGGTGCCGACATAGAGCGACGGATAGGCCTGCGCCGTCACATTGTCGTAGGGCGAGTAGCTGAGCATATAATCGTAATAGCGCTGCTCGGCGGGGTTGCCCCATTCGTCGAACTCGCCGGTGGTGAGCGGGATCGAGGTGTCGAGCATCGTCGTTACTACATCGACGAACGGCACCTGCGCGATCATCACGCGATAGTCCTGCGGCGCCATGTTGGCGACCGCGCCCATCAGCAGCCCGCCCGCGCTGCCGCCCATCGCCGCCACCCGGCCCTTGGCGGCATAGCCCTGGTCGACCAGGAAGCGGGTCACGTCGACGAAGTCGGTAAAGCTGTTCTTCTTGTGGAAGATCTTGCCGTCGTCATACCATTTGCGGCCCATTTCCTGCCCGCCGCGGATATGCGCGATGGCATAGACC
>JAPJRE010000485.1 GCA_030824725.1 Sphingomonas sp. | reverse complement strand
GCGGGGGAGACTGCGAGCAGCAGCGACAGGGCAAAAGTGCGGATCATGCGGGGATCACCCGGTAGAGGGCGGCGCCGTGGGGCGGCAGCGCGCGGGCGAGGCGGAGGGGGCTCGGGCCTTCGTCCTTGCCTTCCCACAGGTTGCGGACCTGCACCGTGCCCGACAGCCCGAGCAGCCGGAGGTCGAACGCCGCTTCGCCGGGCTTGTCGCCCGTGTTGAACAGCGCGACATAATGGCTGCCCTTGGCCGCGCGAGCGGTCCAGACGCGACGATCGTCAGCGACGAACCAGGGGCGGTTGTCGCTGCTCGCCTGGTTGACCGCGATCACCTCTCTGTTGGTCAGCAGTGCGCGGGTGGGGGCGTCGAGATGGCGGAGGTCGCCGCCCATGATCAGCGGCGAGCGGGCGATCGACCAGAGCGTCATCAGCGTGCGCTGCTCGTCGGGGGTGAACTTCGTGTCGCGCTGGCCAAGTGCCAGGCGGCCGAGCGGCAGCATGTCGGCATCGGGCCAGGCGCCGGGGCGGGCGTAGGGGCTCCAATTCTCCAGCCGGGTGAACTGGGCTTCGAGCATTTTCCACTCGTCCCAGAAATCGTCGGAGATGCGCCACATCTGCGCGTGCCGGGCGACATGGGCGGCGCGCGGTACCGGGGTCTCGCCCGGCGAGAGGCTGAGCAGGATCGGACGCCCCGTCTCCTTGATCGCCTTTGCCGCCGCCTCGATCTCAGGCGCGTGCGCGTCATAGGGGCGGCTCATATCGTCCATCTTGACGAAGTCGACGCCCCAGGAAGCGAGCAGCGCGAAGACGCTGTCATAATATGCCTGGGCGCCGTGCTTGCGCATGTCGACGCCGTACATGTCCGGGTTCCACGGGCAGATGCTCGCCGTGTCGGCGATGTCGGCGGCGCGGATGCCGTTGGTGCCGAGCACCGGCAGGTTGCGTTCCACCGCCAGCCGGGGAATGCCGCGCATCAGGTGGACGCCGAACTTCATGCCGAGCGCATGGACCTTCGCCGCGATCGGCGCGAAGCCCTTGCCGTTCGCGGCCGAGGGAAAGCGGTTGGGCGCGGGGAGCAGGCGGCCATACCCGTCCAGCGTCGGCACCGGCCTGGCGTTGTAGGTGTAGCTGCTCGCCTCGGGCTCGTACCATTGGATGTCGATGGTGAAGACGTCATAGCCGAAGGGCAGCAGCTCGCGCGCCTGGATCGCGGCGGTTTCCAGCGCCTGCGCCTCGGTGATCGTCGTGGCGAAGCTGTTCCAGCTGTTCCAGCCCATCGGCGGGGTAGGGGCGAGCAGCGGCGCCTTGGCCGCAGCAGTCGCGCGCGGGGCTGCGGCGAGGCCGCCCACCAACGCCGCGCCCTTGAGCAGGCCGCGCCGACCGATCTCCCCTGTGCGTGCGATCGTCTCTGGCATCGGCATCTCCTGCTGTTTTTGTCTGACTATAATCGGTCGGTGGGGACGTCAACGCTGCGTGTTCAGCTCTGGAGCGATGACGCCGTGTCCTCCTGCGCCTGGAGAATCAGCGTGATCGTGGCGGCGCGGGCGGCGGCCGGATCGCCGTTGGTGATCGCCGCGAACAGGTCGCGGTGCAGCGGGATCGAATCGCGCAGCTGCTTGGCCTTGCGGTGCTTGAACAGCGTCGTCGCGCGCACCGCCGCGCCAATGCTACCGGAAAGGCTGATCAGCAGATCATTGGCCGTCGCCTCCAGGATCACGTTGTGGAAATGCTGGTCCGCGGCCTGCCCTTCGGGGCTCGCCAGACCGGACTCCTCCATCACCTCCAGCGCATGGCCCATGCGGCCGATATGCCGGGTCGATCGCAGGCGCGCGGCCAGTTCGGCGGCAGCGGGCTCAACGATCATGCGGAGTTGAAACAGACTTTCGACAAATGCCATCGGCGGCTCGCCCTCGAACACCCAGGCGAGCAGATCGGGATCGAGCAGGTTCCAGTCCGCCCGCGCCCGCACGCGGGTACCCGCCTTGGGCCGGCTCTCGATCAGCCCCTTGGCGGCGAGCATGCGCAGCGCCTCGCGCACCACGCTGCGCGACACGCCCCGCGATTCGGCGAGATCGAGTTCGCCCGGGAGAATGGTGCCCGGCAGATATCGGCCCGTCGCGATCGCGACCCCGATCTCGCGTGCAATCGATTGGTGCGCAGGGTTGCGCTTTCGTTGTTCCGTCAATGGCTTGCCCCATGTTGCAGGGCGATTTTGCGGCCACTTGCAGCCATGCGCCAGCCCCAATCACTGCCCGCGAAAAGCACTTGTCTTACAAATATGACACGATATGTTGTCAGACAACTGGCCGAGACCGCGCGGAGATGCGGCATTTTGCGGCCAGCAGATGTGGGGAGGTTTGCCATGAAATTGCATCATCGTACTTCGTTGCTTGGCGTCTCGGCGCTCGCGCTGGCGATCGCGGGCGCGATCACGCCGGCCCTTGCCCAGCAGGATGCGCCGCCGCCGGCCGGCGGCGGAGACGATATCGTGGTCACCGGCGTGCGCGAGAGCCTTCGCTCCGCCGCCGCGCTAAAGCGCAATGCCGACCAGATCGTCGATTCGGTCCAGGCGCAGGACATTGGCAAGCTGCCGGATGCCAACACCACCGAGGCGCTGCAGCGCATCACCGGCGTGCAGATCCAGCGCCGCTACGGCGAAGGCGCGACCGATTTCGACCACCGCACCCAGCCGGCGATCACCGTGCGCGGTCTTACCCAGGTGCAGAATTTCCTCGATGGCCGCGCGGTCTATTCGGCCTCGGGCGGGCGCGCGTTCGACC
>JAPJRE010000484.1 GCA_030824725.1 Sphingomonas sp. | reverse complement strand
TTGCGGTACTGGGGCTGGACACGCAGCCGGGGCGGCGGCTCATCGCCGACCAGCTGGCCCGGCTCAAGCTCGAGTCCGGCCTCGGCTTTCGCATCGGCCGGATCGATGGATCCATCTATGGCGGGATGATCCTGCGCGACGTGCGGGTGAGCGATACCAAGGGCGTGTTCGCGACCGCGCAGGAGATCCGGCTCGACTGGCGGCCGCTCTCCTATCTCAACAGCCGCATCGACATTCGCAATCTGGAAAGCCCGGAAGTGCGGATCGCGCGGCTTCCCGAGCTGAAGCCGTCGAGCGACCCGAATGCGCCGCTGCTGCCCGATCTCAACATCGATGTCGCGCGGCTGAACGTCGCCCGGATCGACATCGCGCCGGCGGTGGCGGGTCAGCGGCACATCGCCCGGCTGCGCGGATCGGCGCACCTGGCGGACGGGCGCGCGCAACTGCTCGCCAACGCCGGCACCGTCGCCGCGCGCGGGATCGCGGGGGGCGACCGGCTCACCCTGAAGCTGGATGCCGTGCCCGCAGCGAACCGGCTCGACATCGATCTGCGGCTGAACGCGCCCAGGGGCGGCCTCGTCGCCGGCCTGGCCAAGCTGGAGGCGCCGCTGGTGGCGACCGTGCAGGGCAACGGCGACTGGAAGCACTGGGCCGGCAAGGGCATCGCGAACCTGGGCGGCGGCAGCCTGGCCGATCTGGACGTGACGGCCGACAATGGGCGTTTCCAGGTCCGCGGCATGACCCATCCCGGCTTGTATCTGCAGGGCCCGGTCGAGCGGCTGACCGCGCCGGGTCTGCGGCTCGATACCGATTTCCGCTGGGCGGACCGCAAGGCCGACGGCGTGATCAAGCTCCAGTCCGACGCGCTTTCTGCGCAGGCGCAGGGGCTGGTCGACCTCGGCAACAACCAGTTCCGCGGCGTCCATGTCGACGCCTTGCTCCTCAAGCCGGGGACGATCGCGCCCAAGCTCGTCGGCCGATCGGTGCGCGCGTCGCTGGCGTTGGAAGGCGCCTTCGCGACGCCGATGGTCGATTATAAGCTCTCCGCCGCCGCGATCGGCTTCGGCGAGACTGTGGTCGAGCAGCTCTATGCCGAGGGCCGTGCACGCGTTGACTCCGATCGCATCCTGGTGCCGGTGCGCGCCAGGGCCGCCCGCGTGTCCGGCCTCAACGCCGCGGCCGGCGGCCTCGTCACCAACGTCACGGTCAACGGCGACCTCGCCATTTCGGGCAGCCGCATCCTTTCGGACAATCTCCGGCTGAAGTCGGACAAGATCAATGCCACCGCCATCGTCGCCGCGGACATGGCCAAGGGCCGCTATACTGGTGCGCTCAAGGGGCGGATCAACGACTATACGATTGCCGGGGTCGGCGTGGTCGATCTCAGCACCGATGCCGAGCTCTACACCGCGCCGGGCGGCGGCTGGGGCATTAAGGGCAAGGTCGCGGGACGTA
Source organism: Sphingomonas sp. (assembly GCA_030824725.1). Classification (GTDB taxonomy): domain Bacteria; phylum Pseudomonadota; class Alphaproteobacteria; order Sphingomonadales; family Sphingomonadaceae; genus Sphingomonas. The sequence continues at coordinate 1,323 of JAPJRE010000484.1, read as the reverse complement.
CGCGTAAGCTGTTCAACGAGGGAGTGCGGAACTTCCTGGGCGGCAACACCGTCGCCTCGGCGCGGCTGAACCTCGATCCGCGCGGCATCATCGGCATCGCCGACGTGCGCGTGCGCGCGCCGCAGTTTCGCGTGCTGCGCGGGCAGGGGACCTATGACCCCGCCGGACCGATCCGGCTCACCGCCGACGCGGTCTCCGATCAATATGGCCCGCTCAGCGCGCGGGTGACCGGCACGCTCAACGCGCCGCAGCTGTTGCTGCGCGCCGAGAAGCCCGGGCTCGGCGTCGGGCTCGCCAAGGTGGAGGCCAAGGTGGTCGGCCGCGGCGATGCCTATGCCGTCACCGCCACGGGCGAGAGCAACTACGGCCCGTTCAACGCCGATGTGCTCGTCCGCACCGGCAAGGCGCTGGCGATCCAGGTGAATGCGGCGCGCTTTGCCGGCATGGACATTGCCGGCCAGCTCCAGGCGACGCCCGCCGGGCCGTTCTCGGGCCAGCTGACCTTCCGGGGGTCCGGTGTCGACGGCGTCGCCATGCTGGGTGCGGAGGGCAAGTTCCAGCGCGCCGACGTGCGGGCGACCGCCGACAATGCGACGATCCCCGGCGTCGCCGAACTGACCATCGGCCGGGCCATCGCCAACGCCTCGATCGTGATGACCGAGCAGCCGCAAGTGATCGCCGACGTGCAGATCGCCAATCTGAAGCGCGGCGAGTTCCTGCTGCGGACGGCGCGCGCCAAGATCGACTATCGTGGCGGCAACGGCACCGTGCAGGCGGTGGCGAGCGGATCCTCCGGCGTGCCCTTCGACATCGCGCTGAACGGCAAGATGACACCGGCGCTGTGGACCGCGGCGCTGCAGGGCCAGGCGAGCGGCGTGAAGTTCCGCACGCCGCAGGCCATGCGCATCGCGATCGACAAGGGCGTCTATCGCCTGCTGCCCACCCAGGTCGATTTCGACCAGGGCAGCGTGCGGCTTGCCGGGCGCTATGGCGACGGCACGGTGCTGCAGGCGCGGCTCGACAAGCTCGACCTGGCAATCGTCAACGCTTTCGTGCCCGATCTCGGCATCGGCGGCACCGCGACGGGCAGCCTGGACTTCGGCCAGACCGCGCCCGACGCCTTTCCCAGCGCGGACATGCGGCTGGAGATCGACGACCTCACCCGCTCCAGCCTGGTCCGCGTCTCTGCGCCGGTGCATATCAGCATGGTCGGCAAGCTGCTGCCCGACGGCGGGGACCTGCGCGCGCTGATCCGCCGGGGCAATGCGCCGATCGGCCGCGTCGTGACGACGCTGCGCCCGCTCGGTGCGGGGGCGGGCACTT
>JAPJRE010000483.1 GCA_030824725.1 Sphingomonas sp. | reverse complement strand
ACACTGCCAGGCCGGTGTTGATGCGGCTCTGGGTGGTGGCGAGGTCCTTGTTGGTCGAGTTCAGGCTCTGGAGAGCCGCCATCGCGCCGACATTGGTGTTAACCGAAAAGCCCATGATCTTATCCTTCTTGGAACTAAAGCCGCTTCTGCGGCCCCGGCCGGAACTTTCCGGCCGTAAGCAGGGCGTCGTTGCGTCCTGCCCGCTCCCCTTGGAGGAATAATCGTTATCATGTTCTTTATGCCGAAACTTTTATATCGTTACTGTGGCGTTAAGCAAATCGCCGCCCCGGATCTCCAACAACGCACCATTTCGATGCCGGTCCCGGCCATAGACCTGCTCAATACTGCGCCTCAGCGGCCCCCGGGCGGCAGGTTGGTTTCCAGATAGCGGGTCATCAGCGTGTAGAGGTGGATCGTCGTGTTCTCGCCTTCATAGATGCCGTGGGTGCGATCGGGATAGGCCATCATCGTGAACTGCTTGTTCGCGCGAATCAGCCGATCGGCGAGCTGTTCCTGATTCTGGTAATGGACATTGTCGTCGCCGGTGCCGTGGATCAGCAGCAGATTGCCCTGCAGCCGATCGGCGAAGGTGATCGGCGAGCCGTTGCGGTAGCCGTCCTTGTTGTCGTCCGGCAGGCCCATATAGCGTTCCTGATAGACGCTGTCGTAGAGCCGCATGTCGGTCGGCCCGGCCACGGCGATCCCGGTCTTGTAGAGCTCGGGATAGCGGAACAGCGCGTTCTGCGTCATCGCGCCGCCGCCGCTCCAGCCCCAGATGCCGACCCGCGCGGGATCGATATAGGGGCGGCTCGCCAGCATCGCGCGCACTGCGGCGGCATAGTCGGCAGAGGCGAGGATGCCGACCTGCCGGTAGACGCTCTTGCGCCAGTCGCGGCCGCGCGGCGTGGCGGTGCCGCGCGGATCGATGCTCGCCACCAGATAGCCCGATTGCGCGAGCATCCGGTGCCACAGCCCCTGCGATCCGGACCAGCGATCCGCCACCGTCTGCCCCCAGGGTTCGCCATAGACGTAGAAGAGAATCGGATAGCGCTTGGCCGGATCGAAATTGGCGGGCTTGATCAGCCACCCGTCCAGCGCCGTGCCGCCGCCGATGTCGACGCGGAAGAATTCCGTGGCGGGCAGCCCGGTATCGGCGAGGCGCTTCGCCAGCGGCGCGTTCGTCACCAGCGTGCGCAGCGGCTTCTGCCGGGCCATGTCGATCATGTCGGTGACCGGCGGCATGTCGAAGCGCGAGACGGTGTGCAGCGCCCAGCGGGCGCCGGGCGCGATATCGTAGCTGTGCGTGCCCGGCTGGCCGCCTGGGGTCAGCCGCTCGACGCGGGGGGCGCCGGACAGGGTGGTGCGATAGAGATAGCGCTGGGTGGGATTTTCGGGCGAGGCGATGAACCACGCATAGCCGGCCTTCTCGTCGATTCGCAGCAGCTCGACCACGTCGAACGCACCGGGCGTACGCAGCGTCGCGCGGCCGGTCGCCCGGTCGATCGTGTAGAGGTGCCGCCAGCCGTCGCGTTCGGACAGCCAGGTGAAGCGTTTTCCGCCGGACAGCCATTCGGGCGCGGCATTGGCCTCCACCCAGGCGGCGTCGTGTTCGACCAGTAGCGGCTTGACCGCGCCGGTGGCGGGATCGCCCAGCAGCACGGTGTAGCGGTTCTGCAGCCGGTTCGATTGCTGGAGGAAGACCGCGTCCGATCCGCCCGCCCAGCCGAGCTGGGGGACATAGTTCTGGCGCGGATCGCCTTCCAGCTTGAACCAGCGGGTGCGGCCGTCGGCGATGTCGACCGTGCCGACAGTCACCGCCGAGTTGGTCGTGCCCGCCTTGGGATATTGCAGCGGAATCGGCTGCGAATAGGCGCCGCCGGTGTTCTTCATCATGTAGAAGGTGCCGACTCCGCGCGTGTCGAACCGCCAGAAGGCGATGCGCCGCGAATCCGGGCTCCACGCGAACGCGCGGTGCAGCGAGAATTCCTCCTCATACACCCAGTCCGCCAGGCCGTTGGCGATATAGTCGTCGCCGTCGCGGGTCAGCTGCGTCGGCGCGCCGCCGGCGGCGGGTTCGACATAGAGGTTGTTGCGATAGACATAGGCGATGCGCCGGCTGTCGGGCGAGAAGCTGGCATAGAGGGTGCTGGACGCGGCCGCGTCGCCGCCGACCCTGCGCAGCGCGCCGGTCGCCGGCTCGTACAGCCAGTAGTCGGCCAGGGCGCGGGTGCGGCGGAAGTGCTGGCTGTTGGTCTGGATCAGCAGCAGCCGGTGGTCCGGCGACCAGCTATAGCCGTCGATCGCCAGCGGCTTGGTCATGCCCTTCGGGACCAGCGCCGAAGCGGGGACAAGCACGCTACGCCGGCCGTCGCGGATGGTATAGCGGACGATGTCCTGGCCGCCGCTGGCGGCGTCCTCGAGCGCGAGGTAGCTTTCGCCATCCTCGCCCCAGCGGCTCTCGCGGACCCATTGCTCGCGCACCGCCTCGCGGCCGAAGATTGAGGACACCGTGAGGGGGGTGGCAGACGGTGCGGTCTGCGCCGTCGTCTGGGCCGCGAGCGGCGCGGCCGAGAGCGAAAGGGTAGCGGAGATCAGGAATGCGCGCATGAGGTCGTCCGTTCGAGTCCAGTCATCGCCACCGTAACGGCACTGCTCGAAATCGTATACGGTATTGTGCGGGTGGTTCGCGGATCGGCAGGAGGCTCTCGCATCCGCGCCGTATCGGCTGCTACAGCAGCCAGCCTAGTCTCGAGGATTGCTCTTTGTCCGATCGCTTCGC
>JAPJRE010000482.1 GCA_030824725.1 Sphingomonas sp. | reverse complement strand
GGCCCTGCGATTCGAGGCTGGCGGTCGCCGTCCACGAAATGTCGCCCTTGTCCTGGGTGAGCGCGAACAGCTGGTTGTCCTGCGTCACCACATAGACATTGCCATTGGCGAGCGTCGGTGCACCGCGCAGCGGGCCGCCGGGGCGCTTGCGCCAGAGTTCCTTGCCGTCGGCGACCTGCAGCGCGACCACGTCGCCCAGCCCGTTCGAGGCATAGACATAGTCGCCGTCGACACTGACGCCGCCGCCGAACAGCGCGCCGCGGCTGCGCTTGTCCTCGCCGGTGCCGGTGCGGGCGTTCCACAGCTCCGAACCGGTGTCGGCGGCCATGGCGTGGACGGTGCCGGCCTGGTCGATCACGAACAGCTTGTTGCCCTCGATCACCGGCGACGCGGCGAGGCGCTGGCTCTTTGACGGCTTGGCGACCTGCTTGGACCAGATGCGCGACAGCGATTCGCCGAGCGCGAGATGCCCCATTGCCTTGGAGGCGCTGCCGCCCGGCTGGTTCCAATTCTCGTTCACCGCCGCCTCGGGCAACTGGACCTCGATGCCCGCCAGCGTCTTGTCGGCAGCGATGTCGTTCTCGGTCACCAGGATCGGCACGCGCTCGCCGAGCACGGGCGTCTTCTTGCTGCCACCGCCCTTGAAGACGCCGCAGCCGCTCACCAGCGCGAGTGCCGCAACTGCCGTTACAACGCGAACCTTCGTGTTCATTTAGCTTGCTTTTCCTGGGTCTGGGCGGTCGGCGCCGTGGGCGTGACCGAAAGCGTCTTGGCGAGTTCGGCGGTGCGTTCGCGGATCGAATCCGGCACGCGGGGCCCCGCTTCGCTGAGCTGGCGATAGAGCTTGGCGGCCTCGCCGCGCTTGCCCGATTTCAGATAGGCGGCCGCCACCATCTCGCCCGCGCTGCCGAACCACGGCGAATCGGGGTTGGCGAGCGTGCCGAGCCGCTGGATCACGTCCTGCGGGTTGAGCGTGTCGAACTCGGCCTGGGTCTGGCGGACCAGCGCCAGATCGCGGAACGGCTGGGCGAGCTTGGTATCGGTGACGATGCTGGCAAACTTGGCCGCGGCACCCTTCCTGTCGCCCTGCTGGAACAGCAGATTGCCCTGGGTGAAGCGCGCCATCGCGGCATAGCCGTCCTCGCCCTGCGCCAGCTTGTCGAGGCCCGGCTGGGCCTGGCTTACCTGGTTCTGCGCGGCGAGCTGGAGTGCTGCGTCATACTCCTCGCCGCGTGCCTCGGCGGCGGCGCGCTGGCTGTGGTCATAGAACAGCCAGCCGGCCACGGCGACCAGGAAGGCCACCACGCCGATCGCGATCCAGATGCCATAGCGGCGGCCGGCGCGGATCAGCTGATCGCGCCGATATTCCTCGTCGACTTCGCGAAGGAAGGCCTCGTCGGTGGTACCGGAAGGAGGAAGCGCCAAAATCTACTCCATGGGTCTGATGCGGCCGCGGACCTTAGCGCCGCGTCTCGTGAACGCAAATCGCCCTACTCCGTCAGTCCTTCGGCGCATAGACCTGATCCGGTCCCGGAAAGGCCCGCGACCGTACCTCGCCCGCATAGGTTTCAACCGCGGCGGAAATGCGGCCAGCCAGATCGTCATAGCGCTTCACGAAGCGCGGGGTGCGCTCGAACAGGCCGAGCATGTCCTCGGCGACCAGCACCTGGCCGTCGCACTGGGCCGAGGCGCCGATGCCGATGGTGGGACATTGGACGGCCTTGGTGATCTCCACCGCGATCGGCTCAACCACGCCTTCGACGACGATCGCGAAGGCACCCGCCTCGTCCATCGCCACCGCATCGCCGACCAGCTTGGCATGCTCCGCCTCGCTGCGGCCGCGCGCGCCATAGCCGCCGAGCACGTTGATCGCCTGGGGGGTCAGGCCGATATGACCGATGACTGGAATACCACGCTCGTTGAGGAACTTGACCGTCGGCGCCATCGCCGCGCCGCCTTCCAGCTTCACCGCCGCCGCGCCGGTTTCCTTGAGCAGTCGCGCCGCGCTCTCGAACGCCTGTTGCGGCGAGGCTTCATAGCTGCCGAACGGCATGTCGATCACCACCAGCGCATGGTAGCTGCCGCGCACCACCGCCGCGCCGTGCGCCGCCATCATCTCCAGCGTGACCGGCACCGTGGAGGGCAAGCCGTAGATCACCTGGCCGAGGCTGTCGCCGACCAGCAGCATGTCGCACTGCTCGTCCATCAGCTGCGCCATGCGGACGGTATAGGCGGTGAGCATCACCAGCGGCTCGCCGCCCTTGCGCTTGCGGATCGCCGGCACGGTGACGCGCTTCATCGGCGCAGGCGTGGGATTGGCGCGGCTGGTGGCGGTATCGAGGGTAAGCTGGTGCGACATGGCGCGCGGTCTAGCGGGTCGCGGGCGGCGTTGCCAGTGCCCCTAAAGATCCTCTCCCGGAGGGGGAGGGGGGACCGCCGCCGAAGGCGGTGGTGGAGAGGTGTTTCGGCTCGGCGGGAGGCTCTCCACACCAGCGTGCCCCTCCGTCAGGCCTTCGGCCTGCCACCTCCGCTTGCAGGGAAGGATCCAGAAGTTATCGCAGCCAGCCCCGCCGGGTCGCCATGCCGGCGAGCCAGATCTGGAAAATCGCCACGCCGAGGATGAACACCGGGATCACGAAGGCCTGCAGCGGGCCCGACAGCAGCCCGGTCGCGAACAGGTAGCCGAACTGCACGATCACTGCCGCGAGCGAGACGACGTACAGCAGATTGGCCTTGCGCGAGCGGCGCAGCATGGCGAGCGAGCCCAGCAGGCTGGCGCCGAC
>JAPJRE010000481.1 GCA_030824725.1 Sphingomonas sp. | reverse complement strand
CCCCTCCCCTAGCCCCTCCCGCAAGCGGGAGGGGAACATGAAAGGGGCCGGCATCCCCGACAACCGCATCGTCTTCTCCGAGAAGTTCGCCTGCCCGGTCTCCGGCTTCACCATCCCCGAGATCGAGCCGCGCCTGTTCTCGTTCAACGCCCCCCAGGGCGCCTGCCCGGCGTGCGACGGCCTCGGCGAGAAGCTCGAGTTCGACGAGGACCTCGTCGTCCCCAACCACGATCTCAGCATCAAGAAGGGCGCGGTGGTGCCCTGGGCCAAGTCCAACCCGCCCTCGCCCTATTACATGCAGGTGCTGGGCAGCCTCGCCCGCGAGTTCGGCTTCAGCCTCGATACGCCGTGGAAGGACCTGCCCGGCGAGGTCAAGCTCATCATCCTCCACGGCACCGGCGGCAAGCCGGTTACCCTCACCTTCGTCGACGGCCGCAAGAGCTACGACGTCAAGAAGCCGTTCGAGGGCGTGATCGGCAACCTCAACCGCCGCATGCTGCAGACCGAAAGCGCCTGGATGCGCGAGGAGCTGGGCAAGTACCAGGCGTCGCACCCCTGCGAGGTCTGCGGCGGCGCCCGCCTCAAGCCCGAGGCGCTGGCGGTGAAGGTGGCGGGGCAGGATATCGCGCATGCCACCCGGCTCTCGGTGGTCGACGCGCTCGCCTTCTTCCAGACGCTGCCCGAGACCTTCACGCCCCAGCAGCGCGAGATCGCCCGCGCGATCCTCAAGGAAATCGACGAGCGGCTCGGCTTCCTCAACAATGTCGGGCTCGATTATCTCAACCTCGATCGCACCTCGGGCACGCTGTCGGGCGGCGAGAGCCAGCGCATCCGCCTCGCCAGCCAGATCGGCAGCGGGTTGTCGGGCGTGCTCTACGTGCTCGACGAGCCCTCGATCGGCCTGCACCAGCGCGACAACGACATGCTGCTCGCCACCCTCAAGCGCCTCCGCGACCTCGGCAACACCGTGCTCGTCGTCGAGCATGACGAGGATGCGATCCGCACCGCCGACTATGTGATCGACATGGGGCCGGGCGCCGGCGTCCATGGCGGCGAGATCGTCGCCAAGGGCACGCTCGCCGAGGTGCTGGCGACCGAAGGCAGCGTCACCGCCGACTATCTCAACGGCACCCGCGAGGTCGCCGTGCCGGCCAAGCGCCGCAAGGGCAACGGCAAGAAGATCACGGTGCACAACGCCACCGCCAACAACCTCAAGGGCGTCACCGCCAGCATCCCGCTCGGCACCTTCACCTGCATCACCGGCGTCTCGGGCTCGGGCAAGTCCAGCTTCACGCTCGACACGCTCTATGCCGCGGCCGCGCGCCAGCTCAACGGCGCGCGCGTGCTCGCCGGCAAGCACGACAAGATCACCGGGCTGGAAAACTGCGACAAGGTGATCGACATCGACCAGTCGCCGATCGGCCGCACCCCGCGCTCGAACCCGGCGACCTATACCGGCGCCTTCACCAACATCCGCGACTGGTTCGCCGGCCTCCCCGAGGCGCAGGCGCGCGGCTACAAGCCCGGCCGGTTCAGCTTCAACGTCAAGGGCGGCCGGTGCGAGGCGTGCCAGGGCGACGGCGTGCTCAAGATCGAGATGCACTTCCTCCCCGACGTCTATGTCACCTGCGACGTGTGCCACGGCGCGCGCTACAATCGCGAGACGCTGGAGGTGAAGTTCAAGGGCAAGTCGATCGCCGACGTGCTCGACATGACGGTGGAGGACGCGGTCGAGTTCTTCAAGGCCGTGCCCCCGATCCGCGACCGCATGGCGATGCTCGCCGAAGTCGGCCTCGGCTATGTCAAGGTCGGCCAGCAGGCGACGACGCTGTCGGGCGGCGAGGCGCAGCGGGTGAAGCTCGCCAAGGAACTGGCACGCCGCGCCACCGGGCAGACGCTGTACATCCTCGACGAACCCACCACGGGCCTGCACTTCGAGGATGTGCGCAAGCTGCTGGAAGTGCTCCACGCGCTGGTGGAACAGGGCAACACGGTGGTGGTGATCGAGCACAATCTCGACGTCATCAAGACCGCCGACTGGATCCTCGACCTGGGCCCCGAAGGCGGCGTGAAGGGCGGCGAGATCGTCGCCGAAGGCACGCCGGAGCAGGTGGCGAAGGTGGCGGGGAGTTACACCGGGCGGTATCTGGCGCCGTTGCTCAAGCCGCGAAAGGCGAAGGCGGCGAAGGTGGCGGCGGAGTAGGCCAGCCACCCGGTGCGTCGCAGCGAGTTACACGGGACTGAATATTCAGCCTTCAAACGAAGCCGCCCCACACCATCAACCTTCCGTTAACACATTCAATGTTGACTGGAGAATATCGCTCCGTATTTCTACATCCACCGGAAGGGGGATTTTATGGACGATCCAGTATTAAGCTCATATTTAAAAGATTTCGCCACTTCCCATAATATGGAAGCGACAGACGAATCTATTCTATTCGAATATTTCTCCGCATATTGCGTTTACTTACGGGATTTCTCTGAGCACGTAGTACTTGATGATGTTGTTGTCTCGGGCAGTCAAGACACCGCAATTGACGCTGTAGGTATTTTCCTAAATGATATTCCAGTCACATCCCCAGCACAAGTAGACGAGATAGCTAGTCGACAACGTTTCAATGCCGACTTCGCGTTCATTCAAGCCAAAACGTCCCGTAATCTCAGCGCAGCCGAAATTGGCAGTTTCATACAAGGCGTGAAAGAGTTTTTTGGTACTCAGTATCAGCCTGCAAATGATAGCATCGCAGAAAAACGTTTTCTGTCCGACCACATCTTTTTAACTT
>JAPJRE010000033.1 GCA_030824725.1 Sphingomonas sp. | reverse complement strand
ATTTCGAGCCGCGCGACGGGCCTGCCGATGCCAGCGAACTGATCCTCGGCGGCGGCGAGGCGGCGGGCGAGGCGGCGCTCGACGTCGACCTCGCGGTCGAGGCCTTCCACCATGATTCGGCCAGCGACTCGATCGGCGGGCTGGACGGCAGCTTGGGCGTGAGCGGTGCCACCAGCGGCGGATCGGAGGACGGCCCCGATCTCGACAGCCTCGGCACCAGCGATCTCAGCCTCGCTGATCATCTGCTCGCGCAGGCCGGCTCCAGCGTCTCGGGTCCCGACCTGTTCCTCGCCCAGCACCTGATCGACCAGATCGACGAATGCGGCTATCTCACCGTGTCGCTGCGCGAGATTGCCGAGCGGCTGGGCGTGCCGCTCGCCCGCGTCGAGGCGGTGCTGGGGGTGATCCAGACCTTCGATCCCACCGGTGTCGGCGCGCGCGACCTTGCCGAATGTCTCGCGCTCCAGGCGAAGGAGGCGGATCGCTACGATCCCTGCATGGCGCGGCTGATCGACAACCTCGAACTGGTCGCGCGGGGCGACCTCGCGCGGCTGCGGCGGATCTGCAATGTCGACGACGAGGATCTCGCCGACATGATCCGCGAGCTGCGCAATTACGATCCCAAGCCCGGCTGCCGCTATGGCGGCGATCCCGTGCCGGCGGTGACGCCCGACATCTTCGTCGCGCGGCGCGGCAGTGGCTGGGCGGTGGAGATCAACGCGGCGACGCTGCCGCGGCTGCTGGTCAACCGCGCCTATTATGCCGAGGTTTCGGGCGGCAAGCAGGACAAGGCGAGCAAGGCCTGGCTCAGCGACATGCTCGCCAGCGCCAACTGGCTGGTCAAGGCGCTCGACCAGCGCCAGCGTACGATCATCAAGGTGGCGAGCGAGATTGTGAAGCAGCAGGAGGGCTTTTTCCTCAAGGGTGTCGCGCACCTCCGCCCGCTGACGCTGCGCCAGGTGGCCGACGCGATCGAGATGCATGAATCGACGGTCAGTCGCGTCACCAGCAACAAATATCTCAGCTGCGCGCGCGGCCTCTTTGAACTGAAATATTTCTTCACTAGCGCGATCCAGTCGGCGGATGGCGGCGAGGCGGTGTCGGCCGAGGCGGTGAAGAGCGCGATCAAAACGCTGATCGCCGCCGAGGATCCGAAGAAAATTCTTTCGGACGACACGCTCGTGGAAATGCTTAATGCGAAGGGCTTCGATATCGCCCGCCGCACGGTCGCGAAGTATCGCGAGGCGATGGGGATCGGCAGCTCGGTGCAACGCCGACGCCAGAAGGCACTCGAAGGAGCGGGTTGATGATGCGGGTTTGGGGTGTAGTGGCGGCGCTTGCCGCGATGCTGGTGTGCGCGCCGGCACTGGCGCAGGGTGCACCCGCGCTTACGGTGATGAGCCTCAACATCCGCATGCCCAGCGACGGCGACGGCGCGAACCTTTGGGAGAAGCGCCGCGAACTCACCTTCGCGACGATCCGCGCGGCGGACCCGGACCTGATCGGCACGCAGGAGCTGTTCCAGCGCCAGGGCGACGATGTCGTGAAGGCGCTGCCGCAATATAGCTGGTTCGGAATCGACCGCTATGGCGGGCACAAGGACGAGCATATGGGGATCTTCTACCGGCGCGACCGGCTGAAGATCGTCGAGCAGGGGCAGTTCTGGCTTTCCGACACGCCCGAGGTGCCGGGTAGCATTACCTGGGGCCATCCGCTGCCGCGCATGGTGAACTGGGCGACGTTCGAGACTCGCGACGGCCACCGCTTCCGCTTCTACGACACGCATTTCCCCTATCGCGATGAGGACGAGGCCGCCCGCACCCGCGGCGCGCAGCTGCTGTCCGAGCGGATCGCGGCAGGGCCCAAGGATCTGCCGGTGATCGTCACCGGCGACTTCAACACCACCGCCGACAAGCCCGCCCATGCGGCGCTGACCGCGACGCTGGCCGATGCGTGGCTGGGCGGCGCGCCGCGCCAGGGGCCCGATTTCACCTTCCATGGCTTCACCGGCAAGGGCGATCGCCGCATCGACTGGATCCTGACGCGCGGCTTCGCGGTCGAGCGGATCGCGACGATCGATACGCATCGCGGCGAGGTGTACCCGAGCGACCATTATCCGGTCGTCGCCCGGGTTCGCTTCGCGCGCTGAGCGGCCTCAGCCGCCGGGGCGCAGGCCGCCTTCGACCAGCATCATCGTGATGCTGCCCATGTCGGTATATTGCAGCACCCCGGCGAGCGTGCCGACCACGTTCGGGTCCTGCGCCAGGTCCATCAGCGCGACGCGGCCGAGCGCGGTGAAGCTGTTCTGCAGCGCGCCGGGGTCGCGCTTCATCCGGTCCATTGCCTCCGCGCGGCAGTCGCGGGTGACGAGGCGGGTGATCAGCTGACCGGCCTGCTGGCTGGCCTGGACGCGGCGACCTTCGTCGACCTTGACCATGTCGCGCACCGCGGCGCTCTGCGCGACGGCGGCGAACACCCAGCGGATCAGCACGTCGCGATCGGCGCGGCTGGTGCGCGCGCGGAGGCACTCGCCGAACGGGTCGCGGGCCTGCGCCTGCGCGGCGGCGGGGGCGAGGAACGAAGCGAAGGCCGCAGCGGCGGCGAGGATCGGGCGAATCGTCATGGGGCTCCAGTAGGAAAGCGCCGCGGCAAGATCACGGCAGAAGTGGAAGGCTATTGCGACCCACCCGCCGTCATCCCGGCGAAAGCCGGGATCCATTGGGGCCTCCGGATCGGCTTCTGCTGTGAGCGAGAGGCGACTGGATCCCGGCTTTCGCCGGGATGACGGAGGAGAGGCAGCAGGCGGCTTCCCGCCGCCCCCAGGTTACAGCGCGATCAGCACTTCGTTCCGGCGCAGCGGGCCCGGGATGAACGGCGAGTTGTAGAAGGCATATTCCACCGCGCCGCCGTTGATCCCCTTGGCCGCGAGCCAGCTGCGCAGTTCGGCCTCGCGCTTGTCCAGCACCGCGTCGTCGGGCGAGCCCGCGAAGCGCAGCACCGCCACGCGTCGCGCCGGGCGGGTGGCCAAGTCGACATTGTCCGATGGCTTGGGCAGCGTCGCGAGCGTGAATTTGGACGGCATCACGAACTGCGTCCGCCAGCTGGCGTCCTGCATGGTGCTGAGCACCGGCGCGGTCATCGAAATCTTCTCGCCGCCGCTGCCGCCATTGTCGCCGCGGCGCTTGGCGAAGATATAGTCGGCGAGGCGCGAGAAGCCGGCGCTGAGCGCCGCCTCGCGGGTGCCGATCGCGCGGGTCTCCGCCACCACCAGCTCGGGATAATCACGGATCTCGAAGGCGCCGTCCTTTTCCACCAGCGTGAAGGGCGGCTGCTCGCTCGCCTTCTCGAACGCGTAATAGGCGGCCGCCCCCGCGACCACCGCACCGCCCAGCAGGCCGCCCACCCAGGCCCAGGTCTTGCCCTTTGCCATCACGAAATCTCCCTCAATCGTCTTCGTCCTCGAACCCGGCGAGATCGAGCGCACGGGCGCGTATCTGCCGGAGCCTGCACCAATGTACCAGCGCATCCTCACGGCCATGTGTCACCCACACTTCGCGCGGGGCCAGTTCCTCGATGGTGCGGGTCAGCTCGTCCCAATCCGCATGGTCGGAGAGGATCAGCGGCAGCTCGACATTGCGCTGCCGCGCGCGCTGGCGCACCCGCATCCAGCCGCTCGCCATCGCGGTGATCGGATCGGGCAGCCGCCGCGACCAGCGATCGTTGAGCGCGCCCGGCGGGCAGAGGATGATCCGCCCCTCCAGTTCCTTCTTCGCCACACCGGTGGCCGGGCGCAGCTCGCCCAGTGCCACGCCATGCTCGACATAAAGGTCGCATAGCGCCTGGAGCGCGCCGTGGAGATAGATCGGATCGTCGAACCCCATGCCACGCAGCTCGGCGATCACCCGCTGCGCCTTGCCGAGCGCATAGGCGCCGACCAGCACACAGCGCTCGGGCTCGGTGCGCAGCGCCGTCAGCAGCTTGTCGATCTCGTCGGTGGTCTCCGGGTGGCGGAACACCGGCAGGCCAAACGTGGCCTCGGTGATGAACACGTCGCACTGCACCGGCTGGAAGGGCGTGCAGGTCGGGTCCGGGCGGCGCTTGTAGTCACCCGAGACGACGATGCGCTCGCCGGCGTGATCGAGCACCACCTGCGCCGAGCCGAGCACATGGCCGGCGGGGACGAAGCCGACCTCGATCGGACCCAGCTGGATGCTCTGGCCATAGTTCACCGGCCGCCCGTTCTGCGGCCCATAGCGCGCCGCCATGATCGCCAGCGTGCCCGGCGTCGCCCACACCTCGCCGTGCCCGCCGCGCGCGTGATCGGCATGGCCGTGGGTGATGATCGCCCGCGCGACCGGCCTGGACGGATCGATCCACGCATCCGCCTCCGGAAGGTAGATCCCGCAAGGATCGGGGGTGAGCCAGCTGCCGAGCGCCATGGTCGGCGATATGGGGGCGCTGGCACGGATCGAAAGAGGCGCGCGCTTCGTTGATCCGGGCAAAATGGAGAGAGATGCCATGGACTTGTCCAGCATGCAGGGCCTGATGGTGATCGTCGGCCCGATCGTCCTTGCCGCCGCGCTGCTCTGGGCGATCCTGCGCAATCGCACGTCCCGGCGCCAGCGGCAAGAAACCGAAGAAGCGACTCGCCGCAATTACGAGGATCACGACGCGGCGGATCGCAAGCGCTAACCCTCCATTTTGCTTCCGTTCCGTGCCCTGAATCCCTATATCCTCGGCATGGCAGACACTCCGAAGACGAACGATCCCAACGCGAACGAGTACGGCGCAGATTCCATCAAGGTTCTCAAGGGCCTCGACGCGGTCCGCAAGCGCCCCGGCATGTATATCGGCGATACCGACGACGGTTCGGGCCTCCACCACATGGTGTTCGAGGTTTCCGACAATGCGATCGACGAGGCGCTGGCGGGCCATTGCGACCTGATCCAGATCACGCTGAATGCCGACGGATCGGTTTCGGTCGAGGATAACGGCCGCGGCATCCCCACGGGCATCCACTCCGAAGAGGGCGTATCCGCCGCCGAAGTGATCATGACCCAGCTCCACGCGGGCGGCAAGTTCGAGAACACCTCGGACAGCAATGCCTACAAGGTTTCGGGCGGCCTGCACGGCGTGGGCGTGTCGGTCGTGAACGCGCTCAGCGAGTGGCTCGACCTCAACATCTGGCGCGACGGCGAGGAGCATTACATGCGCTTCCGTCACGGCGATGCCGAGGCGCCGCTCAAGGTGATCGGCCCGGCCAACGGCAAGAAGGGCACGCGCGTGACCTTCCTCGCCAGCCCGGAGACGTTCAAGATTACCGAATATGATTTCGAGAAGCTCGAGCATCGCTACCGCGAGCTTGCCTTCCTCAATTCGGGCGTGCGGCTGTTCCTGCGCGACGCGCGGCACGAGGAAGTGAAGGAAATCGAGCTGTTCTACGAGGGCGGCATCGCCGCGTTCGTGAAGTATCTCGATCGCAACAAGGTCGCGCTGATGCCCGATCCGGTGGCGATCAGCGGCACCCGCGACGACGTGACGATCGACGTCGCGCTGGAGTGGAACGACAGCTATTACGAAAACGTCCTCTGCTTCACCAACAACATCCCGCAGCGCGACGGCGGCACCCACCTCGCGGCGTTCCGCGCGGCGCTGACCCGCACGCTCAACAGCTATGCCGACAAGTCGGGGATGCTGAAGAAGGAGAAGGTCAGCCTCACCGGCGACGATATGCGCGAGGGGCTCACCGCGATCGTCTCGGTCAAGCTGCCGGACCCCAAGTTCAGCAGCCAGACCAAGGACAAGCTGGTCTCCTCCGAAGTCCGCCAGCCGCTCGAAAGCCTGATGGCGGACAAGCTGGCCGAGTGGCTGGAAGAGAATCCCGCCGTCGCGAAGCAGATCATCCAGAAGGTGATCGACGCGGCGGCAGCGCGCGAGGCCGCCAAGCGCGCCCGCGAGCTCACCCGCCGCAAGGGCGTGATGGACATCGCCAGCCTGCCCGGCAAGCTCGCCGACTGCCAGGAGCGCGATCCCGCCAAGTCCGAACTCTTCTTCGTCGAGGGTGACTCGGCCGGCGGATCGGCCAAGCAGGGCCGCGATCGCCACTTCCAGGCGATCCTGCCGCTGCGCGGCAAGATCCTCAACGTCGAGCGTGCGCGCTTTGACCGGATGCTCGCCAGCCGCGAAATCGGCACGATCATCACCGCGCTGGGCACCGGCATCCGCGACGATTTCAACATCGAGAAGCTCCGCTACCACAAGATCGTCATCATGACCGACGCCGACGTGGACGGCGCGCACATCCGCACGCTGCTGCTGACCTTCTTCTACCGCCAGATGCCCGAGATCATCACCAACGGGCACCTCTATATCGCCCAGCCGCCGCTCTATAAGGCGACCAAGGGCCGCTCCGAGGTGTACCTCAAGGACGATGCGGCGCTCGACCAGTATCTGGTCGATGCCGGCGTGGGCGGCACGGTGCTCGACACCAATGGCAGCCAGCGTTCGGGCGAGGACCTGCGGACTTTGGTCGAGCATGCCCGTCGCATGCGTACCCTCATGCGCTACGTGCCGCGCCGCTATGATCCGATGATCATCGAATCGCTGGCGCTGGGCGGCGCGCTCGATCCGTCGGTGAGCCGCGAGCGGCACGCCGAGGAGCTGAAGACCGTCGTCGACCGGCTCAACGCCGCCGACACCGAAGCCCGGTGGAGCGCGCGCATCACCGAGGATGGCGGTTATCATTTCGAGCGGCTGTGGCGCGGTGTGACCGACCACCACATCGTCGAGGCGAGCTTCCTCGTCTCCGCCGAGGCGCGCAAACTGCACACGCTGGCGAGCGAGCAGGCGGCGGCGTATCTCACGCCGTCGAAGCTCGTGTCGAACAAGGGCCTCGCGACCGAGGTGGATGCGCCCGTGCCGGAGGAGGAGGCTCCCGTCGCCGTCGGCAAGGGCGAGAGCCTGGTGTCGCGCCCGTCGCAGCTGCTCGACGCGATCCTCGCCTCCGGGCGCAAGGGGCTGGCGATCCAGCGCTACAAGGGTCTGGGCGAGATGAATGCGGAGCAGCTGTGGGAGACCACGCTCGATCCGCAGAACCGCTCTATGCTGCAGGTGGCGATCGACCAGGCCGACGTGGCCGACGCGATCTTCACCCAGCTGATGGGCGACGTGGTCGAACCGCGCCGCGACTTCATCCAGGAGAATGCGCTCAGCGTCGCCAATCTCGACGTCTGATCATTCGTCCGGCCGCGGGACGTTCCGCACCGCCAAGTGGGGCAGTTGCAATCTTCAACTGCCCCACTTGGCGGGAGGCTCAGTCGGCAATGCGCTCCGCGAGCGCCGCGATGCCTTCGCCTTCGAAGCGATTCAGTGCCGCACCGTCGATGTGCACTGGATGGTCGAGGATCAGCACTGCATGCGCCCGGTGGTCCGGATCCAGCTCGCGCCACGCGCGCACCGCGTCGCCCAGATTGGTGACCGCGGCGATGTCGCCGCCGCCGCGCACGACATTCTCCAGCGCCGCGCTCATCGTCCAGTCGATCGGCGGATTCTTGGCGTCGTCGCCCCAGCGTGCTTCGGTCATGCCCGGGCCTCCCGGTCGAGGTCGTTTTCGCTGATCACGATGATCGGCCGGTCCGGGCCCTCGGCAAGCGCGACAAGCGCGGCCTGCGCGATCGGGTCGCGGTAGCGGCGGAAGCTTTCCTCGGCATCGCCCTCGGGCTGGCTGCCGCCCAGCGCCTCGATCACGCTGTACTGCACCGCGAACTGATAGTCCTCGCCGTCGACCCGGCCGTCGAACTCCAGCTGGCGATCGTCGAGATCGTCGAACAGGGTGGTGTCGTCGATTTCCAGCTGCTGTGCGGCCATTTCAAATCCTTCATCGCTCGAGGATCGAAACCGCACGAGCATCGGCGCGGTTCCGCGCGGCCGGTCGTTCTGCCTCCCTCGCCGCGCGCTCGCAAAAAGCTAATCCAAATAGTGTCGGCGTGCGTATAGGAGGGGAAACGTCATTCCAGGAGTTGCCATGCCTACCGTACTCATCACCGGCGCGACCGCCGGGATCGGCGAAGCTTCGGTGCGCGCCTTTGCCGATGCCGGCTGGCATGTCGTGGCGACCGGCCGCCGCGCCGATCGGCTCGAAAAGCTCGCCGGCGAGCGCGTCCACACCCTCGCCTTCGACATCCGCGACGAAGTCGCGCGCGACGCGGCGCTGGACGGCCTGCCCGCGCCCTTTTCCGCAATCGACCTCCTGATCAACAATGCCGGTCTCGCGCTCGGCCTGGAGCCCGCGCAGCAGGCTTCGCTCGACAATTGGCGGACGATGATCGACACCAATGTGACGGCGCTGGTCTCGATCACCCACAAGCTGCTGCCGGGGCTGGTCGCGCGCAAGGGCGGGATCATCAACCTGTCGTCGGTGGCGGCGACCTACCCGTACCCGGGCGGCAATGTGTACGGCGCGACCAAGGCGTTCGTCCGCCAGTTCACGCTCAACCTGCGCGCCGACCTGATCGGCACCGGCGTGCGCGTCACCTCGATCGAGCCGGGCATGGTCGAGACCGAGTTCACCCTGGTCCGCACCGGCAGCCAGGACGCCTCGGACAAGGTCTATGCCGGCGTCAACCCGATGACCGCCGAGGACATTGCCGAGACGATGCTGTGGGTGGCGACGCTGCCGCCGCACTTCGCGGTCAACACGCTCGAGCTGATGCCGGTCAACCAGGCGAACGGCCCGTTCGCGGTGCATCGCGAAGGCTGAGCGGAGCGCGCGCGGCCTTCCCGGCGTTGCATTGGTCATGAGCCTTAACCCACGCCTTCGCAGCGACCCACCGCCCGCTGCCCTGCGCCGGATGCGGATGGTCGCGACCGGGCTGCTGCTGGCAATGGCGGCGCTGTTTCTCGTCGCCCGCCATTTCCAGGGGCTGCACCCCGCGCTCCCCTTCGTCCGCGCCTTTGCCGAGGCGGCGATGGTCGGTGGCTTGGCCGACTGGTTCGCGGTCACCGCGCTGTTCCGCCACCCGCTCCACCTGCCGATCCCGCACACTGCGATCATCCCGCGCAACAAGGATCGCATCGCCGAGACGCTCGGCCAGTTCCTCCGCGCCAATTTCCTGATCCCGCGCGTGGTGGCGCGGCGGATGCAGCGGCTCGATGTGGCGGCTGCGGCGGGGCGGTGGCTCGCGGCGCCGTCGCACGGCACCGGCCGGATCGGCGCGGGTGCGTCGCGGCTGGCGGCGAACATTCTCGAATCGCTCGACCAGGAGCGGCTCGGCGGCATGGTGAAGGGGGCGATCGCCGGCCGTTTGCGCACGATCGACGTCGCGCCTTTGTTCGGCCAGGCGCTTGCGGCGGCGATCGCCAATGGCCGCCATTTGCCGCTGCTCGATTCGATGACGCGCGGCGCGGCGCGCATCCTGGAGGCGAACGAGCATCTGATCCGCGAGATGGTCCATGCCCGCGCCGGATCGGTGATGCGCTGGACCGGGCTCGACGAGACCCTGGCGACCAAGATCATCGAGGGGCTCAAGAAGCTGATCGACGAGATGGCGGAGGACCCAGCGCATCCCGTCCGCGCCAAGGTGGAGGAGGGGCTGGAGAGCCTCGCCGATCGCCTCCAGCACGATCCCGAACTGCAGGCGAAGGTGGAAAGCTTCAAGCTCGAGATGCTGGAGAATGAAGGCTTCCAGCGCTGGGTGGAAGGGCTGTGGGAGCAGAGCCGCGGCGCGATGCTGCGGCTGGCGCGCGATCCCGAGCGGGCGCTGGGCGGCCGGATGGGCGAGGCGCTGCGCCAGTTCGGCGGCACGCTGCAGACCGATGCGAAGCTGGCGCGGACGATCAACCGGTTCGTGCGGCGCTCGGCAGTGGGTGCTGCATCGGACTATGGCGACGGCATCGTCCGGCTGGTCTCGGACACCATCCGCGGCTGGGATGCGCAGACCGTCACCTCGCGCCTGGAAAATGCGGTGGGGCGCGACCTGCAATATATCCGGATCAACGGGACGGTGGTCGGCGGATTAGTCGGCGTGGCGATCCACGCGGTGGATGTGGTGCTGTAAACCTTCTCAAACCCCTCCTCCTGGGAGGAGGGGTTTGGGGTGGAGGGATTCCAGAACGTGGGTTGGTCTCTGCGAGACACAGCCCCACCCCATCCCCGCATCAGGTGAACAGCGCCCCGCGCTGTTCAGGCGCTGCCGGGGGCAGTGCCGACCTGATGCGCCTAAAGGGGAGGGGCTAAGGGGCGCTACGATGGATGCGCCTCGGCCTCCGCGTCATCCCCCGCTTCCGGGGGAAGCTGCTCCGTCTCGACAAACGGATCTTCCTCCCCCGTCATCGGAATGCCGTCTGGGTCCTCGCCGGCCAGCGCATCCACCCGCCCGTCGCGCGGCGGGGCGCTCTGGGCGTCGACGGCATGGGCATGGCGTTCGGTCTCGGTACGGTCGCGCATCGGATTGGTCGTCATGGGCATTCCTCTCTCAACGGCGAGGCGACGAACATAGTCTAGCTTGGTTCCGCTCGCGATGCCCGACGCCGGAGCAGCGCCGCGCCGCCCAGCGCCAGCAGCGTGCCGCTCGCGAGCAGCAGCGGCAGGCGCCGCGTCACCGGCTGGCGGAAGCCGCCGTCGATGCGAGGGGCATCGCCCGGCGGCTGGAACAGATTGCCCGAGGTGACGGCCGCTGACCGTGCCTGGGCGAAATAGCCTTCGAACCATCGATCGACGATCTTGAGGCTCAGTGTGGGTGCCAGCGCATGGCCGATCCGCGCCGCCCAGGTTTGCGCGCCGACGATGGTGGTGGCGCGGGGGTGATCGGCGAGGCGCACCACCGCTGCCGCCACCCGCCGCGGATCGACCAGCGGCAGCGGCGGACGGATCGCCTTGCCGGTATAGTTGGCCGGATGGGCCAGCGCAGGCGTGTCGACCAGCGCCGGATAGACGTCGCAGACATGGATGTGCGGGTGCGCCGCCTGTTCGGCGCGCAGCGCCTTGGACAGACCCTTCAACCCGAACTTGCTCGCCGAATAGGCGGCGGCCAGCGGCGCGGCGGCGAAACCGACCATCGAGATCATGTTGACGAACACGCCCCGGCCCTGGCGCTGGAAGATCGGCAGCACCGCATGCGCCTCGTAGAGGTGGCCGAGCAGGTTGGCGCGCAGGACCTGTTCGTGCGCCTCGATTGGCACTTCCTCGAACCGCCCGACCGCGCCGACGCCGACATTTGCGAACCACAGGTCGATCGTACCGCCAAATGCCTGTGCCGCCTTGGCGAGCGCCGCCACCGCAGCATGGTCGCCAATATCGGTGGGGACGACCGCGACCGCCGCGCCGAGGGCGCGCAGTTCTCCTGCGAGCACTTCCAATGCCTCGGCGTCGCGTGCGGCGAGCACCAGCCGCCAGCCGCTTTCGGCGAACAATTCGGCGGTGGCGCGGCCGATGCCGCTGGAGGCGCCGGTGATTACGGCGGTGCGGGGGGAAGGGGGGGTCGCCATGATCGGTCTCCGGGCACAAGGCGCGAGCGGCGCCGGTCGCAGGACCAACCGGGCTGCGGGGCAGGGGTTGCAAGCCTTAAAAAACAAAGCTTTGCCATGTTAGCCACCACGCTTCCCGTGAAGCGCTCGGTTCGGCTATGCAGGGGCATGCGGATCGATGCCCATCACCATCTCTGGCACTATACCCCCAGAGCATTCGGCTGGATCGAGCCGGGCAGCGCCATCGCGCGCGACTTCGACCCGGACGACCTCGCCCGCGAGATGCAGGCGGCCGGTATCGACCGGGCGATCGCCGTGCAGGCCCGGCAGGGCGACGCGGAAACCACCTTCCTCCTCGACTGCGCTACGCGCCAGCCGCGGATCGCCGGCGTGGTCGGCTGGATCGATCTGCGCGCGCCCGACATCGCCGACCGGATCGCCGCGCGGCCGGCGGGGCCGATCCTCGGCTATCGCCATGTCGTGCAGGACGAACCCGATGCCGATTTCCTGCTGGGCGAGGCGTTCGTGGCCGGCGTCGGCGCGGTGCTGGCAGCCGGGCTAAGCTATGACGTGCTGGTCAACGCCGCGCAACTCGGCACCGTGCCCGCCTTTCTCGACCGGGTCGGCGAGGGCCGCCTGATCCTCGATCATGCCGCAAAGCCCGACATCGCCGCCGGCGCCTGGCAGCCCTGGGCCGATCAGATCGCCGCCGCCGCGCGCAACCCGAACCTGTTTTGCAAGGTTTCCGGCCTGATCACCGAGGCCGCGCGCGACTGGCAGCCGGAAGACTTCGAGCGTTATCTCGACCATGTCTTCACCTGCTTCGGCCCCTATCGCATCCTCTGGGGGTCGGACTGGCCGGTCTGCGAGCTCGCCGGCCGCTATGCCGATACGCATGATCTCATCGCCCGCTACGTCGCGCGTCATTGCCCGGCAGCGGAAGCGGCGGTGTTCGGCGGCAATGCGGTCCGCGCCTATGCGCTGAAGCTTGGTGCTTAGGAAAACCGGCTTGCATATATGCGAACGCTCATGGCAGGGGCTGGGGCAGGAGACCATGCCATGCGTACCATTCTCTGCAACGCGCCGTTTGAACTGACCCAAGTGCAGCGTGAGGCGCCGACGCCCGGTCCCGGCGAAGTGCTGATCCGCATCCACCGCGTCGGCCTGTGCGGCACCGACTATCACATCTTCGCCGGCCGCCATCCGTTCCTGCAGTACCCGCGGGTGATGGGGCATGAGCTGGGCGGCGAAGTAGTCGCGTTGGGCGGGGGCACCGCGCTGGCGCTCGGGCAGACCGTGGCGATCAACCCGTACCTCGCCTGCGGCCACTGCGTCGCCTGCCGCAAGGACAAGCCCAATGCCTGCGTCAACATCCGCGTGCTTGGCGTGCACAGCGACGGCGGCATGGCCGATCTGCTGGTGGTGCCGGCCGGCGCGGTGATCGACGCCGAGGGGCTGAGCGTCGACCAGGCGGCGATGATCGAGTTCCTTGCGATCGGCGCGCACGCCGTGTCGCGCGCGCCGAAGGACGGTGAGGGGCGGATGCTGGTGGTCGGCGCGGGCCCGATCGGTATCGCCAGCGCGCTGTTCGCGCGGCTCGACGGGTTCGCGGTGACCCTGGTCGACCAGCGCGCCCAGCGGCTCGCCTTCGCGCGGGAGCAGCTCGGCTTTGACGGTGAAGTCGCTGACGAAGGCTTGGGCGACCGCCTCGCAGCCCGCACCAACGGCGACGGCTTCGACGTGGTGATCGATGCCACCGGGTCGCTCCCCGCGATGCGCCGCAGCCTCGATTTCGTCGGCCATGGCGGCGCGCTGCTGCTGGTCGGCGTCGCGCCGGGCGACCTCAGCTTCGCCGACCCCGAATTCCACAAGCGCGAGGCGGTGCTGATCGCCAGCCGCAACGCGCTTGCGAGGGATTTCCAGCGGGTGATCGCCGCGATCCGCTCGGGCGACGTGCCCACCGACAAGCTCCACACCCACAGCGTCGATGCCGACGACCTCCCCCAGCGCCTGCCCGCGCTGATCGAGGAGGCCGATCATGTGCTGAAGGCGATCGTCGCCTTCTGACGCGATGCTCGCCGGTCAGGGCTGATCGGCGAGCGCGAAGATCTGTTCGGTGGCCACCCATTTCACGCCCGGTTCGGCAAAGGCGAGCCGGCGTTGGAAGCCGTCCATCAGCGTCTCCCAGGCCTGCACGTCGGGATCGGCGGCGTCGCGCATGCGCTTGGCCTCGGGATCGAAGCCGGGGCCGGTTTCCATTACCATCACCAGTCGATCGCCGGCGTGCCAGATCTCCATCGCCTCGATGCCGGCGTCGCGGATCGAGCGGGTGACCGCCGCCGGCGGCCCGCCCGGGCGGTGCCAGTGGCGATAGGCGGCGATCGCCTCGGGATCGTCGTTCAGGTCGAGCAGCAGCACGTGGCGCATCGGGGAACCCTCTCCTTGATGGAGCCTGCATAGCCGCGCGTTCCCTTGGTACAAGCCGGCGCTGCATCGCGGCTTTTCCGATCCGCCCGCATCGCGTACGTCCTGCCGAAATCGGGGCAGGGAGAGAAACGTGGCGAAGGCGGGCAAGCCGGTGCAGGGGGCGACGATCATCGACGTGGCGGCCAAGGCGGGCGTTTCCGCGATGACCGTCTCCCGCGTGATCAACGGCCGCAGCGGCGTCAGCGCGGCGACGCGCGAGGCCGTCGAGCGGGCGGTCGCCGAGCTCAGCTATGTCCCCAATGTCGCGGCGCGCAGCCTGGTGACCTCGGCCGAACTGCGCATCGGTATCGTCTATTCCAATCCCAGCGCCGCCTTCATGAGCGAGCTGCTGACCGGGGTGTTCGAGGAAGCATCGATCCGCGGTGCCCGGCTGGTGCTGCTGAAGGGCGATGGCGGGCGGGCGCCCAGCGAGGAGGCGCTGCTGCGCTTCGCCAATGCCGGGCTCTCGGGCATCCTGCTCGCGCCGCCGCTGGCCGAGGCGCCGGTGGTGATGCGCACGCTGCGTGGGCTGGGCGTGCCGATGGCGGCGATCGGCGCCTATCATGTGCCGGGCGCCACCTGCGTGCGCATCGACGATCGCCGCGCCGCGTTCGAAATGACCCGGCACCTGCTGGATCTCGGCCATCGCCGGCTGGGCTTCGTGCTGGGCAATCCCGACCAGGCGGCCAGCGCCGAGCGCCGCGCCGGCATGGAAGATGCGATGCGCGAGGTTCCCGATGCGGGCGTGCAGCTGGTGCAGGGGGACTTCAGCTACGCCTCCGGGCTGGCCGCGGGCGAGCAATTGCTCGACGGCCCGAACCCGCCGACCGCGGTGTTCGCGAGCAATGACGACATGGCCGCCGCGATCGTCTCGGTCGCGCACCGCCGGCAACTCGACGTGCCGCGGCAGCTCACCGTGGCAGGGTTCGACGATACCACCGCCGCGGTGACGCTGTGGCCGCCGCTCACCACCGTGCATCAGCCGGTACGCCGCCTCGCCGCCGAGGCGCTGGTGCTGCTGGTGGACGAGGTGCGCGGCACCGGCACCAAGCCGCGCGCCCGGCGCGACCGCGTGCTGGCCTATGACCTTGTCAAGCGCAGCTCGACCGCGGCGCCGCCCCAGGCCTAGGCCGTGCCTGGCGGGGCGGGGCAGGACAGGTGCACGCACAGCCCGCCGAGCGCGCTTTCGCCGAGCGCCACCGTGCCGTCGTACAGCGTCACCAGGTCGAGGACGATCGCCAGGCCGAAACCGTCGCCGGCGAGCCCTTCGTCCAGCCGCACCCCGGGCTGGAGCACATGGGCGCGGCGATCGGCGGGGATGCCGTGGCCGTCATCGTCGATCGTGATCAGGATTTGGCCGTCGCCCGTCTGCCGCGCGGCGAGCACGACCGTGCTGCGCGCATGCCGTGCGGCATTGTCCAGCAGGTTGCCGAGGATTTCGGTCAGGTCCTGCGGATCGATCGCCACCCGCGCGCCCGCTTCGATTGCCAGCCGCGTGGCGATGGTTGGGCGCAGCGTGCCGATCACCCCGGCGACGTCGACCGCGACCGGTGCAATCTCGGTGCTCGCCCGCTGGTTTACTGCCGCCGCGCGGGCGCGGGCGAGCGTGTGGCGGATCACGCCTTCGATCCGCCGTAGCTGCGCGGCCGCCGGACTGTCCGGCGCCAGCGTCAAGGCGAGCGTCGCGACCGGCGTCTTGAGCGCGTGGGCGAGATTCGCCGCAGAGAGCCGCGCGGCGGCCAGCGTCGCGGCATTGGCGCTGGCAAGGGCATTGAGCTCGGCGGCGAGCGGCTGAAGCTCGGCCGGCTGGTCCTCGTCCACCGCGCTGCGCTCGCCCCGTCGCAGCGCGCCGATCTGGTCGACCAGCGCGGCAAGCGGGCGGATCGCAAAGCGCAGCTGCACCCAGGCGGCGGCGGCGAAGATCAGGGCGAGCAGCAGGATGACGGTGGCAAGCGGCACCAGCGCATCGCGCACCGGGCGGCCGATCACCCGGCCGGGGGCGAAGGCGGTGAGCGTCACCGGCCCGGCCGAACTCGCCGTCACCAGCTGGCGCGCATGGACGCGGCCCTTGCTGTCCTCGCCTTCGAGCGGGGTGGGCGGCAGTGGTGCGGGCTCCGCGCCCGGCGGGTGCGGCCAGACGGGGCGCAGGGCGGGGAAATCGCCGCTGCCGATCGTGCCCCGCGGCCCAGCGATCCGCCAGCCCCAGCCCGGCCCGGCGACGAGGCTGCCCTGCCGCGCGGCGAGCCGCGCCCGATCAACGCTGCCGTCGTCGCCCACCGCGCTCGCCAGAACCGCGAGCTGCGCGTCCAGCCGCTGGTCGATCCCGCCAGTCACCACCCGGCCCAGCACGCCCAGCATCGTCCAGCCCGCCAGCCCAAGCGCCAGCAGCGTAACCAGCGCCGACAGCAGCACCATCCGCGTCCGCAGCGAGCGGCGCCTCACGCCGGCTGCTCGCCGCTGGTCAGGCGATAACCGCGCCCGCGCACCGTCTCGATCCGCTCGGCGCCGATCTTGCGGCGCAGGCGGCCGATGATCACTTCGAGGCTATTCGAATCGACATCGGCATCGCCCTCGTACACCCGCTCGAGCAGCTCCAGCCGTTCGATCACCGTGTCGCGGCGCAAGATCAGCTGCGAAAGCACGCGCCATTCGAACGCGGTCAGCTTGAGCGGGAGCCCGTCCATCTCGAACTGGCCGGTCTGGCTTTCGAAGACGAGCGGGCCGCAGGCGATCCGAGTCTGCGCGTGGCCAGCCGCCCGGCGGACCAGCGCGCGCAGCCGCATCATCAGTTCCTCGACGCGGAACGGCTTGGTCAGATAGTCGTCGGCCCCCGCCTTGAAGGCCGTGACCTTGTCCGCCCATGCCTCGCGCGCGGTGAGCACCAGCACCGGCAGCGCGCGCCCGGCCGTGCGCCAAGCCGCGAGGATCTCCGCACCGGCCATCCCCGGCAGACCGAGATCGAGCACCGCCGCGTCATAAGCTTCGGTCTCGCCGAGATGCTGCGCGTCGATGCCGTCGGCGGCGAGATCGACGGCGCAACGCTCCGCACGCAGCGCCCGCGCGATGGCGGGGCCGAGATCGGGGTCGTCTTCTACCAGCAGGATCCGCATCACTGTCGCCTAGCTTCCGGGCTTAAACCGAAACTGAACCGCGGGGTTCAGCGCGCGTCGGGTCCGACTCGCTAGACCGGCACCATCGAACGCCCAAGAGGAGTTGATGGAATGTCGGAATGGAAGAACAAGGTCTGGTCGCCGCGCAATCGGCTGGCCGTCGCGGGCGCGGCGCTGCTGGCGCTGGGTGCGGCGGGCGGTGCCGCGGCGATGCAGCGCACCCGCCCGACCGTGGAGATGGCGCCGACGGTGCCGACGGCGATCGCCCGCCTGGCCCAGACCAGCGGCATCGTCACGGTGAAGGGGCGTGTTGCCGAAACCTATGGCGACCGCGTC
The DNA here is from genome assembly GCA_030824725.1 of Sphingomonas sp. Lineage (GTDB taxonomy): Bacteria > Pseudomonadota > Alphaproteobacteria > Sphingomonadales > Sphingomonadaceae > Sphingomonas. Next base: position 261 of record JAPJRE010000033.1, on the reverse strand, counting down.
GTGCTGCAGGATGGTTCGGGGCGTGCGCTGGTCAATGTCGGGCGGGTGGAGAGCGGCGTGCAGGCCGGCGCGGCGCTGACGGTGCAGGGCCGCTATCGCGACGGGCAGCTGCACGCGTCCTATCTCGTCGATGGCCAGGGCAATGTGCAGGCGGTCGCACCGCCGGCGCCGCATCATCATGGTGGCCGGGGCGCTCCCCCGCCGCCGCCGGGCGGGCCGGGCGCGCCGCTGCCGACGGGGCCTGGTGCGCCGCCCCCGCCC
>JAPJRE010000480.1 GCA_030824725.1 Sphingomonas sp. | reverse complement strand
ACCACGGCGCGCACATCGTCGTCGGCACGCCGGGCCGTCTGCGCGATCACCTGGAGCGCGGCGCGCTCGACCTCTCCAGCCTGCGCGTCGCGGTGCTCGACGAGGCCGACGAGATGCTCGACATGGGCTTCCGCGAAGAGCTGGAGGCGATCCTCGACGCGACGCCCGAAGGTCGCCGCACACTGCTGTTCTCGGCGACGATGCCGCGCCCGATCGTCGCGCTGGCCAAGCGCTACCAGCGCAACGCCTTCCAGATCACCACCAAGAGCGACGATCGCGGCCACGGCGACATCAGCTACCAGGCGGTAACCGTCGCGCCTGCGGACATCGAGCATGTCGTGATCAACCTACTGCGCCTGCACGAGGCGGAGACGGCGATCCTGTTCTGCGCGACCCGCGACAATGTCCGCCACCTCCATGCCAGCCTGATGGAGCGCGGCTTCGCGGCCGTGGCCCTCTCCGGCGAGCATTCGCAGTCTGAGCGTAATCATGCGCTGCAGGCGCTGCGCGATCGCCGTGCCCGCGTCTGCGTCGCGACCGACGTCGCCGCGCGCGGCATCGATCTCCCGACGTTGACGCTGGTGGTCCATGTCGAGCTGCCGCGCGATGCCGAAACGCTGCAGCACCGCTCGGGCCGCACCGGCCGTGCAGGCAAAAAGGGCACCGCCGTCCTGATCGTCCCCTACCCGCGCCGCCGCCGCGTCGAGCAGATGCTGCACGGCGCGCGCATCCCGGCCGAGTGGATCGACGCCCCGACACCGGAGCAGATCCGCGCAGCCGATCGCGAACGCCTGATCGCCGCGCTGCTCCAGCCGATCGAGACGGACGAGGAAGACGTGGCACTCGCCGAGCGCCTGCTCGCCGAGAAGACTCCGGCCGAGATCGCCGCCGCGCTGGTCCGCGCCCACCGCTCGCAGCTGCCCGAGCCGGAGGAGCTGATCGAGGCGACGCCGGAAGCACGCCGCGCCGCGCAGCAGGAGCGGCATCGCCCCGGCTTCGACGATACCGTGTGGTTCCGTATGGATATCGGCCGTCGCCAGAATGCCGATCCGCGCTGGATCCTGCCGCTGATCTGCCGCCGCGGCCACATCACCCGCAACGAAGTCGGCGCGATCCGCATCGCGGCGAACGAGACGCACTTCCAGATCCCGGCGCCGCTGGCGGCGAAGTTCGCGGCAGCGGTCGACAAGTTCGCGCGCACCGCGGGCGACGACGATGACGGCATCCGCATCGAGCGCGCGACCGATGCGCCGCAGCCGGGTGCGCGGTCGGATGGCCCGGTCCGTCGCGGCCCGCCGAACCGCAGCAACGCCCACGGCAAGCCCGGCGGCTTCCGCAAGGGCCCGCCGCGCGGGCGTTGAGCTTTGGGATATGCTCCCCTTCCCGGCGCGGAGGGGGAGCTGTTCGCTCTACTTGAAGCTGTCATCCCGGCGAAAGCCGGGATCCATTCGCCACTACGCCAAAGCAAAAGCCGTACCGGGGACCCCAATGGATTCCGGCTTTCGCCGGAATGACGATTATGGGCTGGGCCGTTACTCCGCCCGGTGGCGCTTCCGGCCGTCGAGCGCGGACAGCACCCCGCGGAGCGTGCGCAGTTCCTGGCTCGACCAGCGCGGCTTGGTCAGCAGCGTGCGCAGCGTGCGCTTGGTCGAGGGCACCCGGTCCGGCGGGAAATAATAGCCCGAATCGTCCAGCATCGCATCGAGCTGGCCGATCATCCCGTCCAGCTCCTCCTGCGGCGCAGGGGGATCGAGATCGACCGCGGGCGGGCTCTCCAGCCCGACATGCTTCGACCATTCATAGGCGACCAGGATCACCGCCTGCGCCAAGTTCAGCGAGCCGAACTCGGGGTTGATCGGCACGGTGATGATCGTGCGCGCGAGCGCCACATCGTCGGTCTCCAGCCCCGAGCGCTCCGGCCCGAACAGAATCGCGCTGCGCGTGGGTGCGCCATGGATCTCGCGCGCGGCGACCTCGGGGGTCACCACCGGCTTGGTCACGCCGCGCTTGCGCACCGTGGTGGCATAGACATGGGTGCAATCCGCCACCGCGTCGGCGACGCTCTCGAACACCTGCGCCTTTTCGAGCACTAGATCGGCACCGCTCGCCGCGGGACCGGCCGAGGGATTCGGCCAGCCGTCGCGGGGGCTCACCAGCCGCATCTCGGTCAGCCCGAAGTTGAGCATGGCGCGCGCGGCCTTGCCGATATTCTCGCCCAGCTGCGGGCGGACGAGCACGATCACGGGGGAATTCAACTTTTGCCGACCTCGCTGACGTTACCGGCGAATTCCTCGAAATCCTTCGCCTCGCGAAAATCCTTATACACGCTGGCGAAGCGGATATAGGCCACCGAATCGAGGCCCTTGAGCGCCTCCATCACCAGCTCGCCGATGCGCTGGGAGGGGATTTCGCTTTCGCCCGTCGTTTCCAGCTGGCGCTGGATGCCGGAGACCAGCCGCTCGATCTGCGCGGGCTGGATCGGCCGCTTGCGGCACGCGGTGGAGACCGAGCGCATCAGCTTCTCGCGCTCGAACGGCTCGCGCCGGTCTCCGCTCTTCACGACGGTCAGGTCGCGCAGCTGGATACGCTCGAAGGTGGTGAAGCGCGCACCGCACGCCTCGCACTGCCGGCGCCTGCGGATCGCCGCCCCGTCGTCGGTGGGGCGGCTATCCTTTACCTGGCTGGCTTCATTCGAACAGAAGGGGCAGCGCATATCAGCCCTCTCCCCATTGGGGAGAGGGAGGAGCCGCGAAGCGGCGGGGGGAGAGGGGCAGTGGGGAAAGGCCTTTCAGGCCCCTCTCCCC
>JAPJRE010000479.1 GCA_030824725.1 Sphingomonas sp. | reverse complement strand
GCATCGCCGGCGCTCGCCGGATAGGAGATCAGGCCCAGGCGGTCGAAGCCATGGCTCACCGAGCCGGCAGTGCCCAGGTTGCCGCCGTTCTTCGAGACCGCGGTGCGCACGTTGGTCGCGGTGCGGTTGCGGTTGTCGGTCAGCGCCTCGATGATCAGCGAGACACCCGCCGGGCCGAAGCCCTCGTAGCGGATCTCTTCATAGTTATCGCCCTCGCCCTTGCTCGCCTTGTCGATCGCGCGCTGGATATTGTCCTTGGGCATCGACTGCGCCTTGGCGGCGTTGATCGCGGCGCGCAGGCGCGGGTTCATGTCCGGGTCCGGCAGACCCATCTTTGCCGCCACGGTGATTTCGCGGCTGAGCTTGGAGAACATCGCCGAGCGCTTCTTATCCTGCGCGCCCTTGCGGTGCATGATGTTCTTGAATTTGGAATGGCCTGCCATGGTGAACCCGAACTGCCTGCGGTCTGGAGAAGGTGGAAAGCACTCGCCTTAGCGCGGATGCCCGGCGAGCGCCATCGCGGGGCTCAGATGCCCAGCGCCTGCTTGTAGGTTTCGAGCAGCATCTCGGCCTCTTCGCGGTGATGCTTTTCCATCTTCCGCAGGCGGACGATGGTGCGCATCGTCTTCACGTCGAAGCCGGTCGACTTGGCTTCGGCATAGACGTCCTTGATGTCGTCGGCGATGCCCTTCTTCTCCTCTTCGAGACGCTCGACACGCTCGATCAGGAGGCGGAGCTGCTCGGCGGAAATATTGTCGGACATGGGTATTCTAGCTCCTGAAGCATGGGATCGGACAAGCGCGCCGCGCGAGGGTCGCGCCGGCCCCTTCGTCCGAAAGGATACGGAATCAGGCGGGCCCTGTACGCCAGCCCGCGCTTTCGCTCAACCTCAGTCCTGCGGGAAGACCTGGCGCTTGCCGCCCAGCTTGTGGACCACCCCGGCGCGCACCACCGTGTCGACATGCTCCAGCACGGTCACGTCCTGCAGCGGATCCCCCGATACCGCGATCAGGTCCGCGGCCTTGCCGGGTTCGAGCGAGCCCAGCTGGTCCTTGCGGCCGAGCGCATCGGCCGCATCGAGCGTCGCCGCGCGAATCGCCCCCGCCGGCGTGAGCCCTGCGCGGACGAGCAGCGCGAACTCCCTGGCGTTCTCGCCGTGGCGCGACACGCCGGTATCGGTGCCGAAGGCGACCTTCACCCCCGCCTTGATCGCCCTGGCATGGCTTGCTGCCGCAGCAGCGGCAGCCGCCTCGGCCTTGGGGATCGTCGCCGGCGGCAGCTTGCCGGCGCGAGCATTGGCGAGCGCGGTGACCGGGGCGATCATCGTCGGCACCAGCCAGGTGCCGTGCGCCTTCATCGCGGCGATCGTCGCCTCGTCGAGGAAGCTGCCATGCTCGATCGAATCGGCCCCCGCCTCCACTGCGCCGCGCACGCCCTCCGCCGCATGGGCGTGGACCGCGACGCGGCGGCCAAAGGCATGCGCCGTATCGACGATCGCCTTCATCTCCTCGTCGGACATCTGCTTGCCGAGGCCGCCCGCGACGTTGGACAGCACGCCGCCGGTCGCCGCGAACTTGATCACCTGCGCGCCCAGCCCGATCTGCTGGCGCACCGCGCGGCGGCAATCGTCGGCGCCGTCGCAGGTGTTGATCTGGCGGTGCGCCACCGCCTCGGCGAATGCCTCGGCCAGCCCGTTGGTGCCGTCGCCATGCCCGCCCGAGACCGAGATCATCCGCCCGGCATTGACGATTCGCGGCCCCGCGATTGCGCCGCGCTCCACCGCGTCGCGCAGCGCCCGGATCGCGCGGGGGTTGCTGCCGAGATCGCGGACGGTGGTGAAGCCCGCCTCGAGGTCGCGCCGCGCATCCTCGATGCCGATGACGAATGCGTCGGCATCGTCCTCGGTCAGCGCGTTCATCCGCGCCTTCACCGGATCGCCTTCGGAGAAGAGATGGACGTGCAGGTCGATCAGCCCCGGCAGCACGAACTTGTCGCGCAGGTCGACCAGGGTCGCCCCCGTCTCGGGCGCGACGAAGCCGTCGCGCACCTCGACGACCTTGCCGTCGCGCAGGATCAGGGTGCTGGCGCCGCGCGGTGTCTGGCCGGGACGGTCGAGCAACCGCCCCGCCTGGACATAAGTGACCCTGGGAGACGTCTGGGCGAGGGCGGGAACTGCCACGGAACAGGCCAGCGCGGCCGCCAACAACGTCTTCAATGCCCGTCTCCCCTGTCGCCCCCAACTCAGGCGTGGGGGTCGGTCATGCTGGGAGGATCACTGGCCGGGAAGCTCTCGTCAAGCGCCTCGTCCAGCGCCGCGTCGCGGCCTTCGTTCTTCTTCAGGCTCTCTTCCATGCGCGCCAGTTGCTCGGGCGTCGCCTCGCCCTGGTACGTCGCCTTCCACGCGGATTGCTCCATCCCATAGACGATTCGGCGCGCATCGGCCTTGGCGATGCTCGGGTCGGCTTCGTGGATCCAGTCGCCCAGGCAGTTCCGGCAAAAGCCCGAAAGCCCCATCAGATCAATGTTCTGGGCATCGTGGCGGTGGCGCAGATGGCGCACCAGCCGGCGGAACGCCTTGGCCGCTGTTGCGTCGTCCAGACGATCTAGTTCATCCATTTGGCACCTCCGCAGTTGATGTTAACGCATTTGGGGCTAGAGGCGGGCACGCACAAGCCGAGGAAGACAACGATGACACAGGCGATCTCCCCCCGCTCGCGCAAGGTGCGCGTTCTGGCAACGCTGGGACCCGCCAGCGCGTCCCCCGAAATGATCGAGAAGCTGTTCCGCGCCGGCGCCGATGCATTCCGCATCAACATGAGCCACGGCGACC
>JAPJRE010000478.1 GCA_030824725.1 Sphingomonas sp. | reverse complement strand
CTTCTCGGCGGCCTCGACCATCCGCATCGCGACGCGGTCCTTGATCGAGCCGCCCGGGTTGGCGCGCTCGGACTTGATCCATACCTCGGCGCCAGGGAACAGCTTGTTGATACGGACGTGCGGCGTGTTGCCGATCGTCTCGAGGATCGTGTTGGCCTTCATGTCGTCATCTCCTTGGGAGGAACTTCGAGGGTGGCCGGAGGATCGAAGGTTCGAGCCCGCTTGAGCTCAGGGAATAGCTTCGACCACAGGACCGTGACAAGGATCGCGCCGATGCCGCCGCCGATCACCGCGGCGACCGGCCCGATCAATGCGGCGAGGAAGCCGCTTTCGGCTTCGCCCAGCTCGTTCGAGCCGGAAATGAACAAAGTGGAGACCGCGCCGACGCGGCCGCGCATCTCGTCCGGCGTGTAAAGCTGGATCAGCGACTGGCGGACATAGACCGAGACCATGTCGGCCGCGCCCAGCACGAACAGCGCCGCCAGCGAGATCAGCACGGCGGGCGAAAGGTCGGTGCCGACCGCCTTGGGACCGAGCACCGGCACCAGCAGCGGTGCGGCGGCGCCGAACACCACCGTCGCCAGGCCGAACAAGGCGACCGCGACCAGCATCTTCACGCCCACATTGGTCTTGAGCGGGCGCCACGAGAAGAACAGGGCCGTCACCACCGCACCCAACGCAGGGGCCGCGCGAAGGTGCCCCAGGCCCTCCGATCCCACCTGCAGGATATCGCGCGCATAGACCGGCAGCATCGCCGTCGCGCCGCCGAGCAGCACCGCGAACAGGTCGAGCGAGATCGCGCCGAGCACCAGCCGGTTGCGACGGACATAGAGGAGCCCGTCGACCATCTGCGACCACGGGCTGCCGGTGAATTTGCGATTGGCGACCGGCACCGGGCCGATCAGGAACAGCATCAGCAGCGAGACGAGGAACAGCCCGCCCGACACGGCATAGGCAAGCCACGAGGCGGCCGCGTAGAGATAGCCGCCCATGGCCGGGCCGATCACGGTACCGCTTTGCCAGGCGAGCGAGCTGAGCGCGATCGCGGTCGGCAGCACGGCCTTGGGTACCAGGTTCGGGGCGAGAGCCCCCAGCGCCGGGCTTGCGAAAGCGCGGGCGACGCCGAGCAGCGCGGCGATGCTGAACAAGGCGGGCAGGGTGATCGTCTGCTGCCAGGTCAGCCAGGCGAGTGCCAGCGCGCAGAACGCCTCCAGCGCTACCGCCGCGCGCGCGATCCAGCGCCGGTCGATCCGGTCCGCCACCCACCCCGCGAACAGCGACAGGAACAGCAGCGGCAGGAACTGCGCGACGCCGATCATGCCGAGCTGGAACGCCGCTTCCTTGATGCTCATCGTGCGGCGGGCAATGTCGTAGACCTGCCAGCCGATCACGATCACCATCGCCATTTGCCCCAGGGTGGCGGCGAGGCGGGCGACGAAATAGGCGCGGAAATTGCCGATGGCGAACGGATGGGGCAACATGCGCTCGCTCTTGGCGTGCGGCCGGGCGCCACGCAATGCTTCGATGGTTTCAGATGATAAAGCTTTACCCCATCTGCGCGGGCTGGGCCTGGTCCGCCTCGACCTTGGCAGGATTGCGGATCGACGGGCGCAGACGGGCGAGGCTGCACAGGCCAGCGATCAGCGCGAGCCCGGCCGCGACCAGCGCGGGGGTCATGCCGGCACCCACGCCCATCGCCAGCAGCGCGGCGACCAGCGTGGCGCCGGTGGTCTGGCCGACCATCCGCGTCGTCGAGATCAGCCCGCCCGCCGCCGCCGCGCGCTCGACCGGGGCCGAGCCGATGATCAGCCGCGCATTGGGCGACAGGAACATGCCGAAGCCGGCGCCGGTGAGCGACATCCGCCAGGCGATGTCGAGATAGCTCGGGTCGTGCGGCAGGAAGGCGAGGGCGACCAGCCCGGCAATCGCTACACCCATGCCGATCCCGCCCAGCGCCCCGGCCGGATAGCGATCGGACAGCGTGCCAGCGAGCGGAGCCACGAACATCGTCGTCAGCGGCCAGGGCGCGATCGCCGCACCTACCTCGGAGGGCGCGAAGCCATAGCCGTGCTGCAGGCGGAAGGGCAGTGAGAGCAGCAGGCTCATCGTCGCGACGAAGGCGGTGAAGGCGCCGATGGTGGAGAGCGCCAGCACCGGGCGGGCGAGCAGGTCCACCGGCAGGATCGGCTCCGCTTCGCCCCGTTCGCGCCGCACGAAGATCACGCCGATCGCGATGCCCCCGAGCACCACCGCAGCGGAGACCACCGGGCTGTCGCCATGCACCGCGCTCTCCAGCCCGCCGATCACCAGCCCGAACATCGCCGCGCACAGCACCGCGCCGAGCACGTCAAACGGCGCCTTGGAGCGGGGCACGTCGGGCAGCGAGCGGCCGAGCATCAGGCTGGCGATCGCGAAGGGCACCGCGGACGCGAACACCCACGGCCAGGGCCCGATCGCCAGCACCAGCCCGCCCAGCGTCGGCGCGATCGCGGCGGAAACCGACACCACCACCGAGTTGACGCCCAGCCCGCGCCCGAGCTGTTTTGCCGGATAGATCTGCCGCACCAATGCCGAGGAGACGCTGAGCGCCGCCGCAGCACCCGCCGCCTGCGCCGCGCGGACGATCAGCAGGAAGGGCAGGCTCTTGGCGAAGAAGCACAGGATCGTCGCCACCGTGAAGACGATCTGCCCCCATTGGTAGAGCCGCCTCAGGCCGATGCGGTTGCCCAACCCCGAGAAAGGCAGGAGCAGCATGACCAGCACCAGCTGGTACACCGTCACGACGGCAACCGCGGCTGAGGGATCGACGCGCAGATCGTGCGCGATGGTGGGG
>JAPJRE010000477.1 GCA_030824725.1 Sphingomonas sp. | reverse complement strand
GGCAAGCAGCTTGAGATAGGATTCATACCGGCGGAATCGCGCCCGCCGGTATGAATCCTATCTCAAGCTGCTTGCCGATGCGGGGGATGCGGGCGCCTTCTTCCGCGCGGTGCAGGCGGTCGAGGCGCCGGACCCGGTTCGCCGCCTCGTCCAGCGCCAGCCGGCGCCTGCGCCGGGCAATGCCGGCCTGCTGCGTGAACGCGCAGACCTCGCCCGCGAGATCCCCGCGCTTCGCCTCCAGATCGATGCGGCGCGGCAGCAGGGGGATGCGGTGCGCCTGGCAGCGCTGGAACAGCTGCAAGGCCGCCGCGAGGCGCGGCTGCGCGCGCTGGACGCAGCACTGGGTCTCGCCGGCGATTCCGTCGATGGGCCGATCCGCCTGGATGCGCTTCAGCAGGCACTCGGCGACGGGGAGGTCTATTTCAAGATCGTCGACATCCGCGGCGCGGTGTTTGGCCTGGTCGTCGGCAAGGAGCGGACCAGCGTCTATCCCGTCGCGGCGAGTGCGCGGCAACTGGCCGCGCTGGCCGACACGATCGGCGGATCGCTGCGAAGCGGGGAGCCCACCGGCGTCTTCCCGGTCGCGGCGGCGGCAACGCTGTTCGAGCAGATTGCCGGGCCTTCAGTGCCGCAGCTCCGCGGGGCAAAGCGGCTCGTATATGATCCTGCCGAAGCGCTGCGCGGCGTGCCGGCGGGCGTTCTGGTCACCGATGCAGCCGCCATGGCGCCCGCGATCGCTCCGCCCACGCGCAAGGACGTGCCGCAACGCGTAAACTATAGCGCCGTCCCTTTCCTGGCCCGGCAGACCGACATCGCGACGGCGCTGTCGGTCAGCTCGTTCCTGGATGCGCGGCGGCAGGGGCAGGCAGAAGCCGGAAAGCCTTTCCTCGGTGTGGCCGAAATCGCCGGGCTGCCGGCGGGCTGCACGGCCCCGCGATCCGCTGCAGTGCGGCCGATGCCAGAACCCGCGCTGGCACGGGCGGCAAATGCGCTCGGCGTCGTCGATGCGCCCATCGTTCGCGGCACGGAGATCGCCGACGAGGCACGCTCGGCAGGCGGCGAACTCGGCCGCTACCAGGTCCTCCATTTCGCAACGTCCGGGAGCCCGGAAGCCCTGCGCGGCTGCACGACCGCTGCCGCCAATGCCGACATCACGAGCGGTGCGTCCGCCGCGACCGGCCTCGTCGCGGTCGACGCGATCGCAGCGCTGAAGCTCAATGCCAATCTGGTTGTGCTCGCTACCGCCGCGCGACGTGCGGACACGACGGCGGAAGACGAGGGGACGACGGAGGCGCTGGTGCCGGCGTTCCTTGCCGCCGATGCGCGGGCGGTGCTCGCATCCCATTGGCCCGTCGAGGCGGGGCCGCAGACCGACCTGCTGTTCGAAACCTTCTATCGCGGCGGCCGGACCGAGACGATCGGCGCCGCGCTGCGCTCCGCCCAGACCGCGCTGATCGCCACCGGGCGCTACTCGCACCCCCATTTCTGGGCCGGATATTTCGTTGCGGGCGATGCCGGCAAGTCGATGCTCTCGGACAAGGGCGGCAGATAGCCGGCGCCGCCCCGCCGCTTCGATCGGCATTCTTCACGGAAAAAAAGGAACTGTGTCCTAGAATGAAGGGCAAGTTGAAGCAGGCTGCACATGTACTCAGAAATGCAGCCTGATGGACTCGCATCGTCCTCGTCGAACTGTGTAGATGCATGCCGCTGTCCTTCCCCCGTTCCACCAGACCCGTGCTGTGGCGCTTTGCCGCATTCGTCGCGGCGCCGGCGATCCTGCTCGCCGCCGCGTTGGTGCTGTTCGGGGTATGGAGCCTCTGGATCACGGCGCGGCAGGTCGACCATTCGATCCGCGAGCGACAGACCAGCGACGTACACCGCGCGCTGGGCGAGGCGCTCGACGACCTGGCGCAGAGCCAGGCGGGGGTCGCGATCTGGGACCCCGCCTATGCCGAGATCGGCAAGCCCCATCCCGATTACCGCTGGCTGGACCAGAATGTCGGCATCTGGCTGAGCTACGTCTTCAACCATGAGGTCGACATCATCGTCGATGGCGCGGATCGCCCGCGCTACGTGGTCCGCAACGGCGTGCGCGTCGACGACGGCCTGTTTGCGAAGATGCGCCCGGACCTCACCCCGCTGATCCGGGCTGCCCGTGGGCTCGATCGCCCCCCCGCCAACCCGCACGAACGCCTGCCGCGGCAGCCGCTGGCGGCAGGGAACACCGTCCGCACCTCGCCGGCCGCCGTGCACGCGACGGATCTGGTCGCGATTTCCGGCCGGGCTGCGGCGGTGAGCGTGATGCGCATGATTCCCGATTCCAAGATTCCCCGGGGAGACCCCGCCGCGCAGCCGATGCTGATCAGCATCCGCTTCCTCGACGGCGGGCTGATGCGCGACCTGCAGCGCATTCCCGGCATTTCCGAGGCCCGCGTGACGCGGCTGCCGGTCGCCGCGGACACGCCCCGCAACCGCCTGCACAGCATTCCGCTGCGCAGCTTCGGCGGCGCGCAGGTCGGCTATTTCAGCTGGCGGCCCGAAATGCCGGGCAGCGAGATGCTGCGCTCGATCGCCATCCGGGGCGGGGCCGCGCTCGCCGCGCTGATCGGGCTCTTGGCGATCCTGGTATTCTTCGTCGGCCGGTTGCTGTTCCGCGACGCCCGCTCGATCGCCGATCTGGAGGCCGCCCGCGTCGAGCTCCAGGCCAAGGAAGCGCAGGCGCAATATCTCGCCAACCATGACGTGCTGACCGGGCTGCCCAACCGGGCCGCCTTCAACCGGGCGTCACCTCAAGCTTTGTACGCTGAACAACGATTTTCCGGACATAATGTGAAC
>JAPJRE010000476.1 GCA_030824725.1 Sphingomonas sp. | reverse complement strand
TCCCCGGTCAGGTTCTGGCCCTGGCCATAGATCGTGAAGTTCGGCGTGACGTCGTAGCTGATCGATGCGTCGACATAGTTGGTCGGCGCCTGGTAGAGCTCGGAACCGCTCAGGCCGTTGACGAAGTTCGACTGGACGGCGCGCTTGGAGCGATAGTTCCACGCGACGCGGGCCTGAACGCCGTGCGCCTGGTAATAGAGCGCGGCGTTGGCCTGGTACTTGGAATTATCCTGGAACGGAATGTCCTTGCCGGCCAGATCCTTGTCGCCCGTCGTCGAGGGCGAATAAGTGAAGTTCAGGTCATAGCCGAAGTCGCGCATGAAGTTCGGCATGAAGCCGATGTCGCTCAGCGACTGCTTCCACGACGCCTCGATGCCCTTCAGCGTGCCGCCCCCGCCCTGCACCAGCGTGTTGATCGGCACGGTGCGGTTGCGCACCACGCCGTCATTGTCGGGCAGGTCGCTGCGGTAGATGATGCCGTTCTGGATGAAGCTCTGCACATCGATGTAGAAGGCCGCGAGGCTGACCATCGAGGCGCGGCCGATATAGTATTCGACCGACGCGTCGAGATTGTCCGCGCGCCACGGATCGAGCTGCGGGTTGCCCGCCTGGCTGCCGCCGGTGACGCGGAACAGGCCGGTCGAGGTATCGATCGCGTAGTTCGGGGTGAGGCCGCCGCCCCACTGGTCTAGGTTGAGCAGCGTCATCGTCCGGGCATATGCCAGACGCAGGCGCAGCTTGGGCGTGAAATCGAAGGCAAGGTTGAAGGCCGGCAGGAAGTCGGTGAAGTTACGCTGGGTGCGCAGATCGCCGCCATCCTGGTTCGACAGGCCATAGGGCAGCGGGCCGCCCACCACGTTCTGGCGAATGTCGAGCTTGGTGTCGATCACCCGCAGGCCGCCATTGCCGCGCACGGTGACGCCGCCCAGGTCAAGCTCCTTGAAGTTGAGCTGAAAATAGCCCGACCACTGCTTGATGCCGACATCATAGGAGGCGCCCGGGTTCAGATGCTCCTGCTCATTCGGGTAGAAGCTGTTCTGGAACGCGGCGGCATTGTCCATCGCGTGCGGATCGAGGACATACACCGCGGGCAGGCCGCTGCCGGGCAGGTTGTATGGCTTGACCTGGCCGTTGAACACCGCATCGGTCGCCTTGCGGGTCAGCCCCGCGGTGTAGAAGCGCGTGCCGTCGCCCGCCGAGCAGGTGGAATCGTTGACCGACACGTCGAACGCCTTCCACTTGACCAGGCAGCCCGCCGCGTTGCTGGCACCCTGGCCCGCATAGACCGGTGCCACCCGCTCGAACTGGTAGTTGTCGACCGAGCGATCGCTGTAGCGGACGCCGCCCGTGATGTTGAACAGGTCGCTCACGTCATATTCGGCATCGAAGCGGCCGACCTTCAGGTCCGCGCGGCGCCGGTAATTATCCTCCGACGACATCGTCTTGAGCGCATAGTTCGCGGCGTTGCCGAGCAGCGAGGTCAGCTGGGTCGGCAGGGTGAAGCTGGGCTCGTCGCCGCTATAGTCCACCGTCGCGCGGAGCGAGTTGAGGCCTGCCAGCGTGTTCACCGTATAGCCGCCGGGGTTGAAGGCGCGGTCCCCGCCCAGCGCGGCCGGATAATGGCCGATGCCGCCCGGCTGCCACTGGATGCCGTTGCTCAGGCTGAACTGGAGGTAGCTCTGGTCCTGGTCCTGCGTCGCCTTGCCGTAGAGGCCGCGCAGCGTCGCGCGGAACTTGCCGCCGTTATCGAAATGCAATTCGGCATTGTAGTTCTGCGATTCCGATTTCCACCGATAGGTCTCCGAATAGGAATCGAAATTGCCGAGATCGTACTGGTAAACCTGCGTCGTATTGACGTGGTAGCCGCCCGAAGTCGCGCCAGTATCCTGCGACTTCAGCGGCACGAACTCCGCCGCCTGCCAGTTCACGTTCTGCATCTGAATGCCGGCGGTGCGGTTATACTGGGTCTGGCGGGTGTAGAAGCCGTCGGCGGTGAAGCTCAGCGCGTCGTTGAGCTTTGCCTGGAACGAGCCGTTGACGCCCAGCCGCTGGCGCTGGGTGATGCGGTTCCAGGCGGTGAAGCCCTGCGGCACGATGAACGTGTCGTTGGCATCGCCGTCGCCGTTGACGTCGATCCCGCCGGCGACCGGCGTGCCGCGCGGGCGGGTCGTGGCGGTGCAGCCCGGGGCCTGGGGCGAAAACCCGCCGCAGCTCGTGGCATCGGTCAGCCCCTCGTTATGCAGCGCGGCACCATAGCCTTCCTGGATGCCGTTGTGCGAGTTGGAGAGGTTGAGGTCCGAATAAGCCGCCGAGACGATGAAGCCGACCCGATCGTTCTGCCAACCGACAAGGCCGTTGACGTTGGGATCCCAGCTCTTGGTCTTGTCGCCATACGAGCCCTCGGCCGTCGCGGCGAGGGTGAGGCCGCGCTTCAGGTCGAACGGGCGGCGGGTACGCAGGTTGACCGTGCCGGTGATGCCGGCGTTGAGCAGGTCCGCCGTGGTCGACTTGATCACGTCCGCGCCCGAGAAGAGCTGCGACGGAATGTCGTTGAAGTTCGGCTGGATCGTGGTGATCGAATTGGCGCCGAGATAGGCTTCGCCGTTGAGCAGCGTGGTGACCTGCGGCAGGCCCCGGATGTTGATCGCCGCGCCCTCGCCCGCGTCGCGGCGGATCTGCACGCCGGTGATGCGCTGGAGCGAATCCGAAATCGTTACGTCGGGCAGCTTGCCGATGTCCTCCGCCGAGATCGCATCGACCACCGAGGCAGCGTCGCGCTTCACTTCGATGGCGCGCGCCTGGGATGCGCGGATGCCGGTGACGACGATCTCGTCGGC
>JAPJRE010000475.1 GCA_030824725.1 Sphingomonas sp. | reverse complement strand
CGCCCGAGCCTTCCGGATGCGGCGCGGTCACGTGATAGGCGTCGCCCGACAGGCCATAGCCGACGACTTCGGCGTAGATCTTCGCCCCGCGGCGCTTGGCATGCTCATATTCCTCGAGCACGACAACGCCCGCGCCTTCGCCCATGACGAAGCCGTCGCGGTCCTTGTCCCAGGGGCGGCTTGCCTTGGTGGGATCGTCGCGGAATCCGGTGGAGAGCGCACGCGCCTGGCCGAAGCCGGCGATGCCGATCGGGCACACGGTGCTTTCCGCGCCGCCGGCGAGCATGATGTCGGCATCGTCCATCGCGATCATCCGCGCGGCGTCGCCGATCGAGTGGGCGCCGGTCGAGCAGGCGGTGACCACCGCGTGGTTCGGACCCATCAGCCCATACTTGATCGAGACCTGGCCGGAGATCAGGTTGATCAGGCGGCCATGAACGAAGTGCGGCGAAACCCGCTTCGGGCCCTTCTCGGCGAGGACGAGCGATTCGCTCTCGATACCCGGCAGGCCACCGATGCCCGAACCAATCGAGCAGCCGGCGCGGAAACGCATCTCTTCCGGCATGTCGGTGAGGCCGGCATCCTCGATCGCCTGGCCGGCGGCATCGATGCCGAAGACGATGAACGGATCGACCTGGCGCTGGATCTTGTGGTCGACGCGCTTGCCGGCGTCGAAGCCATATTCATGATCGGCCGGCTTCACTTCGCAGGCATAGTTGCTCTGGAAATCCGTCGCGTCGAACTTGGTGATCGTGCCCGCGCCGGACTTGCTGGCGAGGATGTTCTTCCAGGCGGTTTCGACATCGGCCCCCAGCGGGGTGACGAGGCCCAGGCCGGTCACGACTACGCGGCGCATGGCAGTTCTCCAGTCAATTTCTGTTCGGTTCGTTCGTAATACAAAACGGCTCCCCGTCCGCATCGCCAAAGGCACGGGACGGGAAGCCGCCTAGTCGCAATTCCTGCCCATCGGGCCGGGAGCGCGGTTCGAGCGTCAGCCCTGCTGATGCTCGGAGATGTAGGCAACGGCGTCGCCGACAGTGCTGATCTTCTCTGCGGCGTCGTCCGGGATCTCGACCCCGAATTCCTCCTCGAAGGCCATCACCAGTTCGACGATGTCGAGGCTGTCCGCGCCGAGGTCATCGGTGAAGCTCGCGGTCGGCACCACGTCCTTGGCGTCGACGCCGAGATGGTCGACAACGAGCGCCTGCACGCGGGTGGTGATCTCTTCCTGGTTGGCCATGGTCCCTGTTTTCCTTTGTGATGGGGCTCTGAATCCGTTTTCCCGCACCTAGAATGCCGCCGGGGCGGTTGCAAGAGGGTGCCGCGAGGCGCCCGCTCTCGTCAGCGGGAAAAGTCCGCTGAAGCATATTCCAGCGTGTTGAGAAACGCAAAATATTGCGCGAGCAGTACCGCATTGGCGCGGGTCTGTTGCGCTTCATCGGTAACGGCGGCGCGGATCAGGTCCTGCGTCGCCTTAGGAGTCAGCGGCTTGCGGCGCACCTCGTCCGGCAAGGCCGCGAACTGCTGATCGAGCGCCGCCGGGTCGAAACCCTTCGCCTGCACGACACGCTTGGCAACCGGCAAGCCGACCTCGGCGAGCGCATAGACACCGGACGCAGAGGCCGCGGCGCCGCTCCAGCCCCGCTCATTGGCACAGGCCGTGGTGGCGTCGTTGAGGCCGCGCGTGACCGCACTCGAATATTTCGGTCGCTGCCCGGCATTGGCGAGGTTCTGCTCGACATCGGCGGCAAGCTGCGCCTTCACGGCTGCGTCGAGCTTTTGTGCGACGCAGCCGATGGTTGCGGGATCCGCCGGACCAGCGAACGCCGGGGTAGCAGTGGCAAGTGCAAGGACGGCGGCAAAAACCAGACGCATATTCTTCCTACTCCACGCCCCCCGGCTGCTCGGCTCAGAGCATCGCCATCCCGCCGTTCACATGCAAGGTCTGGCCGGTGACATAGGCCGCTTCCTTGCTGGCGAGATAGACGACCGCTGCGCCGATATCCTCGCCCTCGCCCAGCTTTCCGGCAGGAATGCGGCCGAGCAGCGCCTCTTTCTGCGCATCGGGCAGAACGTCCGTCATTGCCGACCGGATGAAGCCCGGCGCGACGCAGTTGACGGTGATGTTGCGGCTGGCGAGTTCCTGCGCCAGCGCCTTGGACATGCCGACCAGGCCAGCCTTGGAGGCGGCATAGTTGGTCTGGCCCGGATTGCCGGTGGCGCCGACGACCGAGGTGATCGAGATCATGCGGCCGAAGCGCGCCTTCATCATCGGCTTGGCGGCGGCGCGCATCAGGCGGAACGCGGCTTCCAGATTGACCTGGATCACCTGCTCCCACTCCTCGTCCTTCATCCGCATCGCGAGATTGTCGCGGGTGACGCCGGCATTGTTGACGAGGATGTCGAGCTTGCCACCCAGCGCTTCCACCGCCTGCGGTACCAGCACATCGACCGCCGCGCGATCGGAGAGGTTGCAGGGCAACGCAACATGCTCGCCGCCCAGGCCGGCGCGGAAGGCTTCCAGCTTCTCGGCATTGGAACCCGACACCGCGAGCTTGGCGCCTTGTGCCGCGAGCGCCTTGGCGATCGCCGAGCCGATGCCCCCCGAAGCGCCCGTGACGAGCGCCGTCATTCCCGTAAGATCGAACATTTCCCGTATCTCCTCAGAGCGCCTTCACGAGCGCTTCAATATCATCCATCGTCACCACGCTGGTCACGCCGGCATCGGGGCTGATCCGCTTGACCATGCCGCCGAGCACCTTGCCGCCCAGCTCGATGAAATCATGCACGCCCGCATCGAACATCGCTGAAACCGATTCGCGCCAGCGGACCATCCCGGTTACC
>JAPJRE010000474.1 GCA_030824725.1 Sphingomonas sp. | reverse complement strand
CTCGATCCAAGCATCGACTATGCCCTCGGCCTGCTCGACGCGAGTGACCGCACCGATGCGATCGGCCACGAGCCGATGAGCGGCGGCGCCAATGCCGCCCCGATGGCCCGCGCCAAGACGCTCGACTGGAAGCGCTATCGCTACAGCGCGATGATCGTCACCGGCGTGGGTCCGGAGATCGAGGGCGAGCCGCTCAGCCCGTTCGGCAAATACCATCTCCGCCTCGCCGCGCGCCGCTTCGCGCAGGGCGACATCGCCTTCATTCTCGTCACCGGCGGCCGGGCGCATCCGCGCGCGACGCCGTTCACCGAGGCGGACGAGATGCGCAAGGCGCTGATCGCGCGCTATGGCATCCCTGCGGACGCGATCATCAGCGAGCCCTATGCCCGCCACACTACCACCAACCTGCGCAACGCCAGCCGGCTGCTCGCCGCCATGGGCGCGCCGATGCAGATGGAGACGGTGATCGTCTGCAACCCGCTGCAGAGCGGCTATATCGAAAGCGCCAGGTTCACCGAGCGCAACGCCGCCGAGCTCGGCTACCAGCCCGGCACGGTCGTCCGCCGCGTCTCGCCGACCGAACTCGTGTTCCGCCCGTCGCGCGCGTCCGAGCGCGTCGACCCGCGCGACCCCCTCGACCCCTGAAAGGAACCGCCATGCGCCGCTTCGCCCTGGCCGCCGCCCTGCTGCTTGCCCCCGCCGTCGCCCATGCCTGGGGGCATACCGCGCATGCGGTGATCGACCGCGCCGCGATCCAGGCGATCCCGGAAGCCGGCCCGACCTTCCTGCGCCGCTATGCCGACTATATCGCGGCATCGGCGACGCTGCCGGACAGCTGGCGCGGAAACTCGGAAGGCTTCTCGAAGATTGAGGAGGATCCCAACCATGGCTGGTTCCGGGAGCAGTTCGCCTTTCTCAAGCCGATCCCGCGCTCGCGCTACGAATTCATCCTGGCGCTCTACAAGCACTACGAAGCGATCAAGGACAGCGATCCCGCCACCGCCGCGCGCACCAATGTCCGCTGGACCGGCACGCTGCCCTATGCGGCGATGGAAGCCTATGAGCGGCTGATCGTCTGCATGCGGGCGATCCGCGCCGCCCAGGCGAGCGGCGGCGATCCCTCGGTGCCCGAGCAGCACTGCGCCTTCCAGGCGATCCGGCTCGGCCATTATATCGGCGACGGCGCGCAGCCGCTGCACGACTCGGTCAACTCGGACGGCTGGCTCGGGTCCAATCCGAACAACTATACCCGCGACCGCAGCATCCATGGCCGGTTCGAGAGCCGCTTCGTCGATGCGATCGGGCTGACCCCGGCCGACATCGCATCGCGGATCGGCGCACCGGCGCACCAGCAGGGGGACATGTTCACGGCAGTCCTCGGCTTCCTCGACCAGTCGGGCGACCGGATGGAGCGCGTCTACCAGCTCGAGAAGCGCGACGGCTTCGCCAATCCGGCCGACCAGGACGCCCGCGCGCTGGTCTACGAGCGGACGGCGGCGGGTGCCGCGATGCTGCGCGACATGCTCTGCCGCGCCTGGGCGGAGAGCGCGGTGCCGCCTGCCAAGGTCTCCCCAGGCCCGCTCGACTTCTCCAACCCGCGCTTCAACCCCGAGACCGGCTCCGCACCGGCCTGACGCCGCGCGCGCCGGTCGAGCGCCCGCAGCAATCGGGCATGGCGATCGTGATCGAGCGTGAAGCGGCGGAGCAGCAGCATCGCCAGCAGCGCGCCGATCAGGGGCACCCCCAGCCCCATGGCCAGCATGCCCAGCCGCACCGCCAGCGGCTGCGCCAGGCCTGGCACATAGCCGAGCCCCGACAGCACCCAGCCGATCATCGCGGTGGAGGCGGCACCGCTGGCCTTCACCAGCACCAGATAGAAGGCGAACAAGCCGGTCTCGAAGCGCCGGTCGTGCCGCCACTGGACCACGTCGACCGCGTCGGCGAGCAGCCCCCAGGGCAGCATGAAGACGCTGGCGAAGCCGAAACCGATCAGCGCGGCCCCTGCCAGCTGACCCGGCGGCCAGGGCATGGCGACGGCGAAGAGCAGCATGCCCAGCGCGCTCACCGCATGCCCGGCGCCGAGCAGCCTGCTCTTGCTGTAGCGGTGGATGAGCGCGGTCCAGCCGAGCACGCCGGCGAACTGCCCGCAGGTCATCGCGCCCAGCAACAGGGTGACCGCGCCGGGCCGGTCGACCACATAGCTGCCGAGATAGATCAGCATCCGCCCGAAACAGGGCATGGCGAACCCGGTGAGCAGCGCCAGCGCCCCCATGCCCAGCACCATCGGATCGCGCAGCGGCACCGCGATGCCGTCGCCGCGCAACCCCGTGTCCCGGCGGCGATCGCCGGGCCCGCCCGAGGCCCATGCGCAGAGCAGCATCGTCACCGCGAAGGCCGCCGCCGCGCCGATGCCGGTCAGCGCGAGCGCGGTGAAGTGTCGCGCATGGCCCGCCTGCTGCACCAGCGGGGTGAGGATGGCGGCGATCGCCAGCGCGCTCGCGGTGCTGAAGAGGAGGCGATAGCCGGAGACGCGCCCGCGCGCGCGGCTGTCGCTGGTGACCTGCGCCATTAGCGCATTGTGCGGCACGTCGACCAGCGCATAGGCGCCGCGAAAGACGAGCATCGCCGCCGCGAGCACCGACATGCGCTGCACCCCCAGCGCCGGCATCGCATAGATCAGCGCGAAGGCCAGTCCGCAGGGCAGTGCGGCGACGGCGACCGACCAGCGATAGCCCCGCTCGGCCGCGCGCCACCGTAGGACGAGCTTGGCGGCCAGCAGGTCGAACACCAGGTCGCCGAGCACGGCGCACAGCATCAGCGCTGCCGCCTGCCCCCCGCTGAGCGCCAGCACGTCGGTCAGC
>JAPJRE010000473.1 GCA_030824725.1 Sphingomonas sp. | reverse complement strand
GTGCTCACCGAGCGGATCACCGCAACGCTCGGGCTGTTCTGCGGCCATATGAAAAGCGGGCGGCTGGTCGACAGCTTCGCCTGGCAGCTGGACGTCGATCCCGGCGCGGTGACCGCCGTCGACTATCGCCGCAAGG
The DNA here is from genome assembly GCA_030824725.1 of Sphingomonas sp. GTDB lineage: Bacteria > Pseudomonadota > Alphaproteobacteria > Sphingomonadales > Sphingomonadaceae > Sphingomonas. The sequence goes on along the minus strand of JAPJRE010000473.1, from coordinate 2,728 downwards.
ACGCCGATCGCCCCGCAAACTGGTACACCGCGCACGTGACCCTCGCCGACGGCAGCGCGCGCTGGCAGGACTGGTGGCATCTGGCGGACGGCGACTGGGGTGCCGGTTTCTTCCAGAACAGCGCGTGCAACCTATGCGACGACGTCGTTGCGGAGACCGCCGACATCGCGTTCGGCGATGCCTGGGTGGAGCCCTATGCCTCCGACGGCCGCGGCACCAACGTCGTGATCGTCCGCGCGCCGGTGCTACGCGACATGGTGGCGGCGGCGATCGGCGAGGGACGGCTGGCGCTAGATGTGGTGGATGCCGATTTCATCGCGGGCACGCAGGATGCCGGGCTGCGCCATCGCCGCGAGGGCCTCGCCTATCGACTGACCTGGGCACGGCGCGGGATCCGCCCGAAGAAGCGCGTGGCGCCCAGCGCCGCCGGGATCGGATGGCGGCGCAAGCTCGTCTATCGCACCCGCGCCGGGATTGCCGCCTGGAGCCACCGCATCGCCTGGGCGGCGGACCGGCTGGGGATGCCGGGGCTGTACATCCGCTGGGCCAAGGCCTCGCTCGGCCTCTACCAGGCGCTCACCTATTCGCGCGGTAGGCTCGGCACCTGGCTGGACAAGATCGAGCGCCGCTGAAGCAAGACCCGGCCGAGCAGCATGCCCGGCCGGGCCGAAGCCTCACGCGTCCACGTCGCTCTTGGTCCGCCCCGCGCCCGGGCCGGCAGCGAGATCGGCGCCGGTGGTCGGGTTGGTGGAGGGATCGGACTTGGTCCGCTCGGCCAGCTGGCTGAGCGCGGCGGTGTCGGCCGAACCCAGCGTCACCGTTGGCATGCCGTCGCCATTGTCCGCCGGCAGCGTCTGCTGGAGATCGTCGACCCGGTCCCATTCCGGCCCGTCGTTCCACGGACCGCGCATGTCGCCTTCGCCCTGCGAGGTGTTGACGTACATGCTCGCATATTCCGGCACGCCCGGCAGCTTGCCCGGCGGGAAATTGTCCTCGATCGCATAGAGCGCCTTCTCGAACGACTTCTGGTGCGCCACCTCGCGCGTCATCAGGAACTTGAGCGCGTCCTGGATGCCGGCATCGTCGGTGAGGTTGATCAGCCGCTCATAGACGATCTTGGCGCGGCTCTCGGCGGCGATGTTCGAGCGCAGGTCGCAGGTCGGGTCGCCGCGGCTGTCGACATAGGCCGCCGTCCACGGCACGCCGGACGAATTGGTCAGCGCCGGGCCGCCGCCATAGAGGATCGCCTGGGTGTGGCTGTTCCCCCCTTGCGTCAGCGACATGTACAGCTCGGCCTCTTCCATGTCGCCTTCGGAAACATGCGCCTTCACGCCCTTGTTGAGCATCGCGACGATCGATCCGATCACCTCGAGATGGCTCAGCTCCTCGGTGGCGATGTCGAGCAGCAGGTCCTTGCGGCCGGGATCGTCCTCGGCGAGGCCCTGGGTGAAGTAGCGCATCGCCGCGGCCAGCTCGCCATCGGGGCCGCCGAACTGCTCGAGCATCAGCGAGGCGAGCACCGGGTTCGGTTCGGCGACGCGCACGGTATATTGCAGGCGTTTGTTGTGCATGAACATGCCGTCTCTCCTTAAGTGGTACGGGGAGAGAGCGGATGGGCTTCGACATGGTTCACATAGTTCGGTTATGATCGATTCTTTTTCGTCATAACGTGCATCAATTCGAGCGCCGTTCGCGCGATACTGCACGGATCGTTCCGGCTTCTTCAACATAGCTGATGGCGAAGCGCTGAACGACTTGACCGATCAGCGGAACGGCCATGCGCACCGCTTCGTTGATTTGCGAGCGCAACACGAACAATCAGGAGCTTGGCGAATGAGCGACAAACAGCCGATGCAGGCGAGCGGCGGCGGTGCCCGCAAGGGCGCGCCCGACGGTGTCTCGGACGTGGATACGCAGGGGCGGCCCAAAGGCGAGAGCGAAGGCGGCGCCTATCCGAATCCCTATCCGGAAAAGGCGGAGAAGGAAGGCCCCGGCCATCTGATGGGCCATGGCGGCCAGAGCCACATCAATTATGAGGGCGGGCCCAATCCGAATGCCACGACCAAGGGGGAGTAGCAACATCCGCCTCCTGCCTTCTCTGCCCCCTCCCGCTTGCGGGAGGGGGCAGAGACGTCACCCCACCATCGACGCGAGGGCTTGCGCGCCGCCCGGCTCGATCGAGGTTGGCTTGTCAGCCGTCACCGACGGCGTCTCCGCCGCGGCCGCGCTCTCGGCCTCCTCCTCCTGCCCGACCGGCAACGTCTTCCCCGTGGTCCGATCCAGCCCGATCGCCGTCACGATATCGATGACCGTCGCCGCAGCAACGAAGGCGATCGCGCCCCAGACCGCCTTGTTCTGCGGTGCCCGCCGCGCGGCGAGGCCGAGCGCGGCGATGTCCATCGCGTCGCCCGCCACCCGGTTCCACACGCGCACGCTATGCGCCGGCCCCGACAGCAGTGCCGCGCCCGCCAGCAGCTCGCGCGCGCCGAACGCGCGCACCACGCCGTCATGGTCTTCCGCGGACAAGCCCCGCGCAATGCGCTTCGACGCGGCCAGTTCGGCGATGCCGAGCCCGATCGAGAAAACGCCCAGTCCAAATCCCAGCTTGCGATAGTCCATCGGTCCGCTCCTTGCGCTTCTTGTGCTCGATGCGCCCGGCGTTGCGGTGCCGGGCAGCGACCCACCAACCGACCGGAAACAACCGCTGTTCCTAGGATTTCTCCAATAC
>JAPJRE010000472.1 GCA_030824725.1 Sphingomonas sp. | reverse complement strand
TGAACCTGCTGCATTTCGCGCGGGTGGTGGATGCCGGCTCGTTCGCGGAGGCGGCCCGGTCTCTCCCCCCAGAGCACGGTACAAGGCGGCCGATGCAGCAAGCTGGTCGCGGCGGACGACCAGCGCGGCCTGGCGCGCCGTATAGGTGGCGCGCTGCGCGTCGAGCAGTTCCAGGCGGCTGGTCTGCCCGGCGGCGTAGGCCATGGCGGCCAGCGCCGTCCGGCGCTCGGCTGCGGCAACGGCGGCGCCTTGTTCGGTGCGTTGCGCGGCGTAGGTCGCCTGGGCGGCGAGCCCGTCGGCCACTTCGCGAAACCCGATCTGGATCGCCTTTTCATACGTCGCTACGGCGCTCGACGCGCGCAGCTTGGCGAGTTCGAGATTGCCGCGCAGCTCGCCGCCGCGGAAGATCGGCACGCTGATGGCTGGCGTGTAAGACCAGCTGCGGTTGGCGCCGCGGAACAGGCTGTCCAACGCCAGGCTGGCGAAGCCGAACGCCCCGGTCAGCGAAATGCGGGGAAAGAACACCGCGCGGGCCGCGCCGATATCGGCGTTGGCGGCGCGAAGTTCATGCTCCGCCTGCAGAATGTCGGGGCGTTTGGTCAGCAAATCGGAAGGCGTACCTGCCGCCAGCCCGCTGCGGACCGGCTGGTCGAGGAGCGACAGCGCGGGGGGCAGATCGGCGGGCAGTGAGGCGCCCACCACCAGAATCAGTGCGTTCGTCGCCTGGATCCGTTCGCGCTCGCGCTGGACGAAATCGGCATGGGCCTGCCGGACCAGTCCCTCCGCCTGGGCGAGATCGACGCCGCTCGCCTGCCCCGCCACCCGGCGCTGACGCGTAATCTCCAGCGCGGTCCGCCCGTCGTTCAGCGTCGCGCGCGCCAAGCCCAGCTGTTCCTCGGCGAGCCGCTCGTTCCAATAGGCCTCGGCCACCGCGCCGATCACCGCCAACCGCACCGCCCGCCGCGCCTCGACCGAGGCCAGCCAGCGCTGCAGCGCCGCGGCGTTCATCGCGTGCAGCCGCCCGAACAGATCGAGCTCGAAGCTGGTCAGCGCCGCCTGTGCGGCAAACTGCCCGAACGTGAACCCGGTAGCGCCGCCCCCCGGCGCCAGGCCGATGCCGGCACCGGCCACCGACGCAGGCTGGCGCTGGCGGGTGTAGCCTCCCTCGGCATTGGCGGCCGGCAAGGCCTGCGCGCGCTGGACCCGCAGCTGCACGTAGGTCGCCTCGGCATTGCGCGCGGCGATGCGCAGGTCGCGGTTGCTGTCGAGCGACAATGCGATCAGCCGTTGCAGGCGCGGATCGCCGAACATGCCCCGCCATTCAGGCAGCGCCTCGGCCTCGTCGGCGATCGGATAGGCCTGGGCTACGGGCGGTGCCGGGAGGGTCAGTTTCGGCGTCATCGAGCAGGCGGTCGTCGCCAGCAGCAGCACGAGCGAAAGACGGCGCATCGTCATGCCGCCTTCCCTGAGCGGTGTCCCTGCCAGCGCTCCGCCAGCCCCACCACCACCACGAAGAAGATCGGCACGAACAACAGCGCGAGCGCCGTGCCCGTAATCATCCCGCCGAACACGCCGGTGCCGATCGCGTGCTGGGTCTCGGCGCTCGCGCCGCGTGCCAGCATCAGCGGCAGCACGCCGAGCGTGAAGGCCAGGCTGGTCATCACGATCGGCCGCAGGCGCACGCGGGCCGCAGCAATCGCGGCCTCGACCAGGCTGCTGCCGTTCGCACGATATTGCTTGGCGAATTCGACGATCAGGATCGCGTTCTTGGCGCTCAGCCCGATGATCGTGATCAGCCCCACCTTGAAGAAGATGTCGTTGGTCAGCCCGCGCAACGCCACGGCCGAGACTGCGCCGATCAGCCCCAGCGGCACCACCAGCATCACCGCGATCGGGATCGACCAGCTCTCGTACAGCGCGGCCAGCACCAGGAAGACGACCAGCATCGAGAGCAGGATCAGCATCGGCGCCTGCGCGCCGGCTTCGCGCTCCTGGAGCGACTGTCCGGTCCATTCGATCGCGAAGCCGGGCGGCAGCTGCGCCGCCAGCCGCTCCATCTCGCGCATCGCATCGCCGCTTGAGGTGCCCGGTGCAGCGGTGCCGGTGATGCTCACCGAAGGATAGCCGTTATAGGTGGCGAGTTGGAGGGGGCTGGTGGTCCACACCGGCGTCACCAGCGCGGCGAGCGCCACCGTCTTGCCTTCGGCGCCGCGCACGCGCAGCCGCAGCACGTCATCCAGATTCATGCGGTCCTTGGCGTCGGCCTGGACGATCACCTGCTGGAGGCGGCCCTTGTTGGGGAAATCGTTGACATAGCTGCTGCCGAGTGTGGTGCCGATCATGTCGCTGGTTGCGCTGAACGACACGCCCAGCGCGCGCGCCTTGGCGCGATCGATGTCGAGCCGCACGCTGGCACCCGCCGGCAATCCCTCGGCATAGACGCCCTCGAGCTTCGGGCTGTGCGATGCAGTGCCGATCAGCGCGTCGCGTGCGGCGAACAATGCCTCGCGCCCCTTGCCGGCGCGGTCCTCCAGTCGCAGCGCGAAGCCCGCCGAGGTGCCGAGCTCGTCGATCGCCGGCGGCAACATGCTCATCACTTGGCCTTCGTGCACCGCCTTCTGCATCGCCGCATCGGCGGCGGCAGCTTCTGTGCGGACATCGGTGCCGCCGCGATGCCCCCAATCCTTGAGGATGGTGTAGATCATCGCCGCATTGGGGCCCGAGCCCGAAAAGCCGAAGCCGAGGATCGCCTCGGTCCGATCGACGCCCGGCCGCCCGGCCATGTGGCGCTCGAACGCCTGCACGGCCTCCAGGGTGCGGGCGGCGGTGGCGTCGGCGGGAAGCTGGATGCTGGTCATGAAATAGCC
>JAPJRE010000471.1 GCA_030824725.1 Sphingomonas sp. | reverse complement strand
GCGCCCTGCGCGATGCGCATTTGCTGTCTCCCTATGGATGTTGGCCTCGGGCGCGCAGATGCGTATTGCCCCCCTGGCTCACGCTGCTTCCGATAGCGGTTGCAGGCAGTAACGCCCACTTAACAGGTGCCAAGAGCTGCTAATTCGCGCATATAATAGCGCTAACATGTGTCGGGGGTGTAAGTGCGTCTGCGGGGCGATCTACCATTGTGAGCCAGCGGATCATCCGGTTCGGCTCTTTCGAGCTATTGCCCGAGCGCGGACAGTTGCTGAATGGCGGCGTCCGCGTGGGCCTCGGTTCGCGCGCGCTGGCGATCCTGACGCTGCTGGCCGAGCGGGCCAGAGAAGTCGTTTCGGTGCAGGAGATTACCGATCACGTCTGGCCCAGCACCTTCGTCCAGGAAAACAATCTGCGCGTCCAGATCACCGCCGTCCGCCGCGCGCTGCGCGCCGGGACGGAGGAGGAGATCGAGATCGTCAACGTGCCGGGACGCGGCTATCGGCTGAACGCCGACGTCGCGATCGAGGCAGCCGGCGAGGCACCGGAGGCGGCGGCGATCCCGCACGAATTCCGGCCGCTTCCCCTGCCCCTGCAGGTCAACCGCCTGATCGGCCGTGACGACTGCGTAGACGAGGTCCTCGCCGGCATCGCCCGGCATCGGCTCGTCACGATCGTGGGGGCAGGCGGCATCGGCAAGACGAGCGTCGCGCTGGCCGCCGCGGCACAGCTGCGTGCCCACACCGCCGTCTGTTTCGTCGATCTGACCAATTGCACCTCGCTCGCGCACGTCGCAGCCGCCACGGCTGCCGCGCTGCAAAGTCCGATGGGCAGCGATGTGGTGCCCGCCTCGCTGCTGGCGCAGTTGCGCACGGCCGAGCTCGTCCTGCTGATCGACAATTGCGAGCATCTGATCGACGTCGCGGCCCATGCCGCGGAGGCGCTGCTGCAGGCCTGTCCGCAGGTGACGCTGCTGGCGACCAGCCGCGAGCCGCTGCGGGTGCAGGGCGAAATGCTGGTGCACCTCCAGCCCCTGCCCGTGCCGGCTGCGACGGATACGCTGGACAGGATAGCGAGCACCGCGTCGGTCGCCCTGTTCGCGGAGCGCGCCGCGGCGGCCACCGGGGGCTTCCGGCTGATCGAGGAGAATGTGCATCACGTCGGGGCGGTGTGCCGCACGCTCGATGGACTGCCGCTCGCGCTTGAGCTGGCCGCGGCGGCCGTCCCCGTGGTGGGGCTGGAGGCACTTTCCAGCGGGCTGGTCGGGCGCCTGTCGCTGCTCGCCTTTGGTCGCCGCACGCTGGCGCGCCATGAGACGCTGGATGCGATGCTCGACTGGAGCTTCGACCTGCTCACGCCCGACGAGCGGCTGGTGTTCGCCTGTCTCGGCCTTTTCCGCTCCAGCTTCGACCTCACCTCCGCGCTAAAGGTCGCGTCGGGCGCCGCCGCGGACGAGATGCGCACCGCGCAGGTCGTCCTGCAGCTGGCCGCCAAGTCGCTGCTCGTTATCGAACCCTCGGCGCAGGGCACGACCTATCGCCTGCTCGAGACCACCAAGAGCTATGCCCGGCGCAAGCTGGAGGCGTCGGGCGCGGCGGACATCGCGGCCCACCGGCATGCCCAATGGGTGGGGACGCTGCTCGATCGCGCCCAGGCCGACTGGCTGCGCCTGGAGCGTGCCGGCTGGTGGGAACGCTATGGCAGCGCGATCGACGACGTGCGCGCGGCCCTGGTCTGGTCCCTGGGCGAAGCGGGCGACAAGCAGCTGGGCATCCACCTCGTCCTGGCCTCGGCGCCGCTCTGGCTGGGCATGTCGCAATTCGCCGAATATCATCGCTGGCTGGAGGCGGCGATCGCCACGCTGGACGCGCTCGGCCAGCGCGGCGGTGCCGAGGAGATCCAGCTCCAGATCGGCATCTGCGCGGTTCTGTTCAACGGCGAGGGCCCGGGCGACGGCTTCGTCCGGGCGGCGACGCAGATCTTGCGCATCGCCAAGAAGATCGGCGACCCGATCGCCCGGGCAACCGCGCTGTGGATGCTGAGCGGGCATCGCGGGATCATGGGCGATCATCCGGCATCGCTCACCCTGGCGAAGCAGATGCTGGTGCAGGACGCTACCGATGCGGGCCGCGACCTGGAGAGTTTCGCACGCCGGGTGATCGCGATGATGACCTTCCGCGTCGGAAACATCACGGAAGCGGCCGCGATCGGAGCGGAACTCGTCAAGCAATGCAACGAACCGGCGGCCTATGCCGCGGTCCTTCGCTACGATCATTCGACCATCCTGCGCGGCAATCACAGCCTTACCCTGGCGGTGCAGGGCCGGCTGGAAAGCGCCCGCGCGAGCATCATGGAGGCGGTGGTCGATTCCAAGCGCCTGCGCAACCCGAACTCCTTCTGCTATCTGTTGAGCAGCGCGGCCTGCCCGGTGGCGCTGTGGCTGGGCGACGACGAGCTGGCGCGCCACTATGCCGAACTGCTCAGCCGCACTGCGGAGGAAAACTGCTTCACCTACATGGGCGAAGTCGCTGCATGGTTCTCGCGGGTCGCGGACCTGCGGTTGGGGAAACCGCTGCTGCCGCTCTCCCTGCATCGGCTGCGCCCGCCCCTGCCGAACGACAAGGACGTCTTCATCACCAGCTGCGCCACACTCTGCGACCAGGAAGCGGTCGCCCGGGTGGAAGCCTGTGCGCCCTATTGGGCGACGGCGGAAATCCTGCGCGCCCATGGCGAAACGAGGCTGCGGGCGGGCGATGCGCCGGCCGCACAAGCGCAGTTCGCGCGCGCGCTGGCGATCGCCGAGGCGCAGGGTGCCGGGCTCTGGGCGCTGCGCGCCGCGACGTCGCTGGCGAAACTCCTGCCCGCGAAGGATGGCGCGGACCTCCTGACA
>JAPJRE010000470.1 GCA_030824725.1 Sphingomonas sp. | reverse complement strand
GTGCATCGTGAAGTTGATCGCATCGAGCCGGAACCCGTCGACGCCGCGATCCAGCCAGAACTTGGCGGTGGCGAGGGTGGCGGCCTGCACGTCCGGATTGTGGAAGTTCAGGTCGGGCTGCTCGCGCAGGAAGTTGTGCAGATAATATTGGCCGCGCCGCGCGTCCCAGGTCCAGGCCGGGCCGCCGAATACCGATTGCCAGTTGTTGGGCGGGCTGCCGTCGGGCTTGGCGTCGGCCCAGACATACCAGTCGGCGCGTGTGTTGGTGCGGCCGGTGCGGCTCTCCTGGAACCACGGATGCTGGTCCGAGCTGTGCGAATAGACCTGGTCGATCAACACCTTGAGGCCCAGCGCATGGGCGCGGGCGACCAGCGCGTCGAAGTCGCCCAGCGTGCCGAACACCGGATCGACATCGCAGAAATCGGCGATGTCATAGCCGAAGTCCCGCATCGGTGATGTGAAGAAGGGCGAGATCCACACGGCATCCACGCCCAGCGCCGCGACATGGTCGAGCCGCGCGGTGATGCCGGGCAGGTCGCCCACGCCATCGCCGTTCGAGTCCGCGAAGCTGCGCGGATAGATCTGGTAGATCACCGCGCCGCGCCACCAGGGACGGGTTTCGGTGGAAAGCTCGCGCTTCGTCATGAGATTCACTTGGCTGCTCCGGCCGCGCAGACGGTGTAGCCGAACGCGGGAAGGGAAAGGGCGAGGCTGCCGGGGGCGACAGCGTTGGCGGGGCAGGCGCCTGCCAGGGTACGGAAGGCGGTGGAGCCGGTCTCGACCTGGATATTGCCGGTCCAGGGCTGGGGGCTGGTGTTGAAGGCGATCACGGTCTCGGCGCCGGTCTTGGGATCGAAGCGCGAGACGGCGAACAGCCCGGGCCTGTCGCTGGCGAAGCGGGTGACCTGACGGCCGCGGGTGAGCGCCGGGTGGCTGGTCCGCAGCCGGGCGAGCGTGGCGATTTCCCGGAACAGCGGGTTGGCGGGGTTGAAGCTGGGCGTGGCGGTGGCCGCGTCGGTGCCGAGCAGCTGGTTGTCGTTGTAGCTCGCCACCTTGCTGCCGAACATATCCTCGCGCGCGTCCTGGTCGTTGCCATCGCTGACGAAGCCCTGCTCGTCGCCGGAGTAGATGGTCGGCACGCCGCGCAACAGCAGCAGCATCGCCTGGGCGAGCTGGACGCGCTGGAGCAGTTCGGCCTGACCGACCTTCGGATTGGCCTGCTTGATGAAGGTAGCGGCGCGGCCGGCGTCATGGTTACTCACGAAGGTGGGGAGCCGGTGCGCGGTCTTCTCGCCGCCTTCGTAGAGCACGTCCGCCGCGAACACCTTGGCGAGCCGATCGGTGCCCTTGCCGCCGGCGACCTCGATCACCGCCTGGTTGAAGGCGAAGTCGAGCACCGCCGGGAACGTGTCGACGCGCGTGTGCCGGGCCAGCGCCGCGACCTCCGGATCTGCGACCTCCCCGAAGATGTGGAAATTGGGGATGCCCCTGGCCTTGGCGCGAGCGAGCATCGCCGGGACGAAGGCCTGCCAGAATGCCGGGTTCACATGGCGGGCGGTGTCGATGCGGAAGCCGTCGATGGCGAAGCGATCGATCCAGCCGCCAAAGATGTCGATCATGCCGGCGACAACGTGCGGATGCTCGGTCATCAGATCGTCCAGACCGACGAAATCGCCCATGGTCGAGCTCTCGCCCGCAAAGGTCGAGTTGCCGCGATTGTGGTAGTAGATCGGGTCGTTGAGCCAGGCGGGTACCTTCACCGCCTTCTCCGCCTCGGGGACGACGGGCGTGTAGGCGTAATCCGGCCGGGTGAGTTTGGCGAAATTCGCGGCGCTGTGATCGTCGTCGCCGGTGAAGCCAGGGTTGATGGCCGTGCCGGCGACGCCCCCTTTACGGCTGTAGGGATAGTCGGCGCGGCTGCGATAGCTGCAGTCGCCGCATTCGCGATACTGGATGACGTCCGCGGTGTGGTTCACCACGATATCCATATACACCTTGATGCCGCGCTTGTGGGCGGCGTCGACCAGCGCCTTGAACTCGGCATTGGTGCCGAAATGCGGATCGACCTGGGTGAAATCAGTGATCCAATAGCCGTGATAGCCCGCCGATTCCTCCCCCTTGGGCCCCTGTACCGGCTTGTTCTTGAAGATTGGCCCGACCCAGATCGCGGTGGCACCCAGCGCCTGGATATAGTCGAGCCGGTGCAGCACGCCCTTCAGGTCGCCGCCATGGTAGAAGCCCTTGGAGGCGGGATCGAAGCCGGTGACCAGCCGGTCGCCGCTCAGCCCGCCGCGATCATTGGCAGTGTCGCCATTGTCGAAGCGATCGGGGAGGAGGAAGTAGAGTACTTCGTCCTCGGGCAGGCGGTCGCGATAGGTCTGCGCCATGGCTGGCGTCGCGGCGAGCGCGGCGGCGAGCAGGGCGAGGGCGGTCGAACGGATCATGCGGCAATCTCCGCGTCCGCGGCGCCGTGGGCGCGGACGAAGTCGCTATGGGGGAGCATCTGCGCGACCTCGCGCGCGTTCAGCTTGGCGAGAAGGTCGAGATATTCGGCGATTTGCGCGCGCGGCGGCTGATCGGCGAGCGGGTGGTGTCCCCGTGCGGTGATGCCTTGGCCGACAAGCACTTGCAGCCAGGCGACGTCGCTGAACAGGTCGCCTTCCTCGCGGACGATCTCGCCGGTCTCGCGCCACAAGGCGATCTTCTCGGCAAGGCCGTCGGGCAGGGGCGCCTCACGCCGTTCGCGCCAGAAGGGTTCGTCGCGATCATTCGCCCAATAATGCAGGATCAGGAAGTCGCGGATGCGCTCGCTCTCCTGCGCGGCCTGGCGATTGTAGCTATCCCGCAGCGGCGCGAGGCCGCGGCGGCCCGGTAGCAGCTTGAGCACGCGCTCCACGGC
>JAPJRE010000469.1 GCA_030824725.1 Sphingomonas sp. | reverse complement strand
CTGGGCCGAGAAGCTCTGATTGTCCTGCACCCAGCGTGCCTCGACGCCTTCGGCATCGAGCGTGGACTGCTTGAAGACTTCGGAAAACCAGCCACGATGGTCGCCGTACTTGGGCGGCGTGAACTCGATGACGCCGGACAGCTCGTGATGATGTACCTGGGTCATGCCGCGGCCGCCACCTTGCGCAGATAGGCGGCATAGCCGGTCTTGCCGAGCCCGGCGGCGCGCTTGACCAGGTCCTCGGCGTCCAGCCAGCCGGACTCGAACGCCACTTCCTCGGGGCAGGCGATCTTCACGCCGGTGCGGTGCTCGAGCGTGCGCACGAACGAACCCGCATCGTGCAGGCTGTCATGCGTGCCGGTGTCGAGCCAGGCATAGCCGCGGCCCAGCCGGGTGATGTGGAGGTCGCCGCGCTCCATATAGACACGGTTCACGTCGGTGATCTCGAGCTCGCCGCGCGCCGAAGGCTGGATCGACTTGGCGATGTCGACCACGTCCTTGTCGTAGAAATAGAGGCCGGTGATCGCCCAGTTCGACTTGGGGTTCTCCGGCTTTTCCTCGACGCTGGTGGCGACCCCGGTCTCGGGATCGAACGCGACCACGCCGTAGCGTTCGGGATCGTCGACATGGTAGGCGAACACATTGGCACCACCCTGCGACGCCTGCTCGGCCGCCGCCTTGCAGCGATCGCCCATCTTCTCGCCGTGATAGATGTTGTCGCCCAGGATCAGGGCGCTGGGATTGCTGCCGACGAAATCGGCGCCGATCACGAACGCTTCGGCAAGGCCATTCGGCGAAGGCTGCTCGGCATAGCTGAGGTTGATGCCGAAGGCCGAGCCGTCGCCCAGCAGTGCCTGGAACATCGGCAGGTCGCGCGGCGTCGAGATGATCAGGATGTCGCGGATGCCCGTCAGCATCAGCACCGACAGAGGATAGAAGATCATCGGCTTGTCATAGACGGGAAGCAGCTGCTTCGAGATCGACAGCGTTGCGGGGTAGAGGCGCGTGCCGCTGCCCCCCGCAAGGATGATGCCCTTCATTCAATGACCCCCCATGGCGCGGGCCTGGCCCGCAACGACAACGAAACGAGAAACGGAAGCCGGGCCGCTGTCAATCCGCCATGGGATCAATCGAGCGGCCCGCGCGCCTGCGTGGATCAAAATGCGTTGGAGTGGACGATCACCCGCAGCGTCTTGAACAGGATGGTGATGTCGCGCCAGATGTCCCAGCCGTCGATATATTCCATGTCCGCCTGGAGGCGGTTGGTCAGATCGACGCGGCGATCGGTGGCGCCGCGGAACCCGCGGACCTGGGCGAGGCCGGTCATCCCCGGCTTGAGCGTATGGCGGTGCCAGTAGCGCTCGTCGATTTCCCAGAACAGATGGTCTGCAGCGCGCGAGCCGAGCGCATGCGGGCGCGGCCCCACCACGCTCATGTCGCCGCGGAGCACGTTGAGCAGCTGGGGCAGCTCGTCGATGCTGGTCTTGCGGATGAAGCGGCCGACCTTGGTGATACGATCGTCGTCGCGGCTGGCCGAGACGTTGCCGTTGGCATCGCACAGCGCGACGCGCATCGAGCGGAACTTGAGGATCTTGAACAGCCGGTTGCCCCGGCCGACACGGTCCTGCGCGAACAGTATCGGCCCGGGGGTCTCGAGCTTGATCAGGAGGGCCACCAGCAGCATCAGCGGGGCCAGCGCGATGACGGCCGGCACGGTGATGGCGAGATCGAGTGCGCGCTTCTTGGCGCGGTTCGGCATGCTCAGCGGTCCCTGCGAGACGATCAGCGTATCTTTGCCCTCGAACGAGTCGACGCCGATCGCGCCCAGCGCGTTGAACTGGGGGACGAGGATCTCGCCCTTGATGTTCATGCCCTTGAGCAGCAGCGCCCAAACCGCGCGATGCTCCTCGGTGCAGGCGACCACGACGCGGTCGAAGCCAATCACGGTGGTGCCGAGGCGGTGGAGCATCTGCGGATCGCGCGGGTCGGGCGACAGGTTGATGATCCGCGCGTCGAGCGCGACCGCATGGCCCGCAATGTCGACCGACACGCCGTCCACGATCACCAGTTCGTCGAGCAGCTTGCCGCCCGTCGCCGAGCGCACATGGCCGCGAAACACCAGCCGGCCGACCGTGACCAGGAAGAGCGACAGCAGCGCCGCTTCGGCGAGTTGCACGCGGGAGAGCGGCAGCTCGGCGGTGAGCATGTAGCTGCCCAGCAGCACGACGAAGATCGAGAAGAAGAAGGCCGAGAAGATGCTCTTCACGCCGCTGACCGGGAACCGCAGGCAGCTCAGCGAATAGGTGCCGCTGGCGAGCGCCGTGCCCAGCGTGATCGGCAGCAGGAACACGCCGACGTTGATCCCGGCGAGCGACAGCCAGTTGCCGTCGCGCGTGCAGGCCGCGATGTAGAAGGCAGCCAGGATCGCGAGGCTGTCGAGCAGCAGCAGCTCGGTATAGAGGATCATGCGCAGCGTCGAACGGCGCAAAATCGGCGTGGCGGAGGAGTCGATCCGAGCGTGTGCCCGAAGTTGCTCCTCAAAGGCGCGCTGTGCTTCGAAAGCGTTCATGGCCTCATCGGGCTCCTTCAACGAGATCTGCACGCGGACACCGGCCGAGTCGGCCTGTTGCACTGCATTATAATGGGACGAATCGAGATCCGGAAGTCTCCGTTTTCATCCAACGGCACGATTTCGGGACCATTATTGAACAAGATCGCACCCTGCTTTGCTGATCAGAGACGAAGGCTAACCCGCAGAAACGCAGCAAGCCCTGGCAAAGATCCCCTGGAAACCGACATTATTCGCCGTTTTTCCGATGAGGCACGACCCAACCCCGCTTATGCGCAACTTTGTGGCTGGATCAAGAGCGCGGACCGCAGCGAAGGCCTGACACCAGGG
>JAPJRE010000468.1 GCA_030824725.1 Sphingomonas sp. | reverse complement strand
GCTCGGCCCCACCGTGCGCCCGGACCTGACCCTCAAGCCCGCCGACCCGCAGGCCGGCAGCTGGGTGATCTGAACCATGTACAAGTATGACGAATATGACGCCTCGATCGTCGCCGCGCGCGTCGAGGAATTCCGCGACCAGGTCCAGCGTCGCCTCGCCGGCCACCTGACCGAGGACCAGTTCAAGCCGCTGCGGCTGATGAACGGGCTCTACCTCCAGCTGCACGCCTATATGCTGCGCGTGGCGGTGCCCTATGGCACGCTCAACAGCCGCCAGATGCACCTGCTCGCGCACATCGCCCGCAAGTACGACCGCGGCTATGGCCATTTCACCACCCGCCAGAACCTCCAGTATAACTGGATCAAGCTGGAGGACGCGCCCGACATCCTCGCCGAGCTGGCGACGGTGGAAATGCATGCCATCCAGACCAGCGGCAACTGCATCCGCAACATCAGCTCGGACCAGTTTGCCGGTGCGGCGGCCGACGAGATCACCGATCCGCGCCCCTGGGCCGAGCTGCTCCGCCAGTGGAGCACGTTCCATCCGGAGTTCAGCTACCTGCCGCGCAAGTTCAAGATCGCAGTGATCGCCAGCGATACCGATCGCGCGGCGATGCGGCTGCACGACATCGGCATCCAGATCGTCCGCAACGACGCGGGCGAGCTGGGCGCGCGCATCTATGCCGGTGGCGGCATGGGCCGCACCCCGATGATCGCCTCGCTGATCAAGGAGTTCGTGCCCTTCGCCGACTTCGTCAGCTATCTGGAGGCGTGCCTGCGCGTCTATAATCGCCATGGTCGGCGCGACAATATCTACAAGGCAAGGATCAAGATCCTCATCCATGCGCTGGGCGCCGAGGAATATGCGCGCCAGGTGGAGGAGGAGTTTCAGGCGGTGAAGGCGCTGGGCATCGATCCGCCCCAGGCCGAGTTCGACCGCATCGCCGCGCATTTCGCGCCGCCGGCGTTCGAAGCCGATGCTCCCGACACCGTGGACCGCAGCGATCCCGATTTCGCCGTCTGGCTCGACCAGAATGTCCATGCGCACCAGGCGCCGGGCTATGCCGTGGTCACGATCAGCCTCAAGCCGATCGGCGGCATCCCCGGCGACGCCTCGGCCGACCAGATCGACGCCATGGCCGATCTGGCCGAGCGCTACAGCTTCGACGAGCTGCGCGTCACCCATGCCCAGAACATCGTGCTGCCGCACGTCCGCAAGGCGGACCTCTCTACCGTTTGGCAGGCACTCCGCGAGGCGGGGCTGGCCGAGGCCAATCTGGACCTGATCAGCGACATCATCGCCTGCCCCGGCCTCGATTATTGCAGCCTCGCCAATGCCCGGTCGATCCCGCTCGCGCAGAAGATCAGCGAACGCTTCGCCGATCCGGCGCGCCAGCGCGATCTGGGCGAGCTGAAGCTCAAGATCTCGGGCTGCATCAACGCCTGCGGCCACCACCATGCCGGCCATATCGGCATCCTCGGCGTCGACCGGAAAGGCACCGAGAACTACCAGCTGCTGCTCGGCGGCTCGGGCGCGGAGGATGTCAGCCTGGCCGACATCACCGGCCCCGGCTTCAGCGAGGACGGCGTGGTCGACGCGATCGAGCGTGCGACGGACCTCTATGTCCGCGAGCGCACGCCCGGCGAGCGCTTCGTCGATACCTATCGCCGCATCGGCATGGCACCGTTCAAGGAGGCCATTTATGGTTGAGTTCCTGCGCTACCGCGACGACGAGGCGCATGACGAGCCGGCCGTCACGCTCGACAGCTTCTTCGGCCAGTCCAACGCCACCGCCGTGCGGATCGAGTCCGGCGAGGATGCCCGCGCGCTCCTCCCCCATCTCGATCGCATCGCGCTGGTCGAGGTGAGCTTCCCCAGCTTCCGCGACGGCCGCGGCTATTCCACCGCGCGCATCCTGCGCGAGGCCGGGTACAAGGGCGAGCTGCGCGCGCAGGGCGACGTGCTGGTCGACCAGATCCCGCTGATGCGCCGCTGCGGCTTCGACAGCTTCGCACCCGATGCGCCGATCGACGAGGCCACGCTGGAAGCCGCGCTCGACCGCTACGACGTCCGCTACCAGGCGGCGGCGGACACCATCGTGCCGGTCTGGAAACTGCGCCATGGCTGAACCCGCGCGCCAGATCGACCGGATCGACGTGACGCCCCGCTTCACCGAGGCGGATGCGGTGCGGCTCAACACGCGCTTCCTCGGCGTGCCGACGCTGGAGATGCTGCGCGCGGTGCTGGCCGAGAAGCTGACCGGCGAAACGGCGATCGTCTCCTCGTTCGGCGCGGAATCGGCGGCGCTGCTGCATCTCGTCGCCAGCGTCGATCGCACGGTACCCGTGCTGTTCCTCGATACCGACAAGCATTTCCCCGAGACGCTCGCCTATCGCGACCTGCTGGTCGAGCGGCTCGGCCTCACCGACTTCCGCAACCTCCGCCCCGATCCCGAGCTGCTGGCGAAGCGCGACGGCACCGAGCTGCGCTGGTCCTATGATCCGGACGGCTGCTGCGAGATCCGCAAGGTGCTGCCGCTCGAGGCGGGCCTGGCCGGCTTCGACGCGACGATCACCGGCCGCAAGGCGTTCCAGGCGAGCACCCGCGCCGCCCTGCCCCGCTTCGAGCTCGACGGCGACCGGCTGAAGATCAATCCGCTGGCGGAGTGGACCAAGGCCGATCTCGACACCTATTTCGCCGCGCACGACCTGCCGGTGCATCCGCTGGTAGCACAAGGCTATCCCTCGATCGGCTGCGCGCCGTGCACCAGCAGGGTCAAGCCGGGCGAAGACCCCCGCGCCGGGCGCTGGCGCGGCTGGGACAAGACCGAGTGCGGCATCCACACGCCGACCGGCGACGACGACGCCAACCAGCCGGTGTTCTGAGGCCGCCCTCAGAACC
>JAPJRE010000467.1 GCA_030824725.1 Sphingomonas sp. | reverse complement strand
CGATAGGGGCGGGAGGTGGTGGCGTGCCGTTGCGCGTCGTTGGGCTACAGGCAGGCCAGCGTCGCCGCGTCGATCGCGCTGGCCGCGCCCTGCAGCGCATAGCCGTCGACGAACGGCGCGCCGCCGGTATCGACGCTCTCCACGCTCAACGCCCTGCCGTCGCGCATCGCGGCGACGATCGCCGAGTCGGTGCGCGCATCGGGTGCCCAGGCATCGTGGCGGCTGGCGGTGAGTTCGAAGCGCCGCTCGCCCGCGACGAGCATCACCCGCGCATGGTCCGCCCGCGCCCGGCTGAGGCGGACATAGAGCTGGTGCCGCACGCCGCGTCCCGGCCAGCTGGCGATGCTGAGATAGGCCTCGCCGCGCCGGGCGAGATCGCTCGGCCGCGCCACCGCGAAGCAGCGGGTCGGCGCGCTGTCGCGGAACGCGCCCCAGCGCGCGAAAATCCCGATCGTCTCGCGCGGCCCCGCCAGCGCGAGCAGCGCGAGGGCGACGATCATGCGGGTGCGGCGCCGCGCCCGGTGCCGAGATGCACCACCGTCTCCACGCCGCGCTCGATCCGCACGATCGATCCCTGCGGCAGGTCCGGCGCTACGGCTGCATCGAACTGCGGCAGCACGTCACGCCCGGTCATCACCCCGCGCAGGATGCGGCTCGACATGCCGTGCATGATCACCAGCCGGTCGCCGGGATCGTCATCGGTATCGGCCAGCCAGCTGGAGACGCGCGCGGCGATCGCGTCATACCATTCGCCGCCTTCCGGTGGCCGCGTATAGAGCCCGTGCTCGGAATCGAGGAAGCTGCCCACCTCGCGCTCCAGATCGGCATAATAGCGCCCGCTCCAGCTCCCCATCCCGATCTCGACCAGCCGGTCGTCGGTGCGCGTCTGGTGCCAGTCGAGCTCGAGATGCTCGGCGATGATCGCCAGCGTCTGCAGCGCGCGGCCGGCGCTGGACGCCCACAGCGTCAGCTTCGGCTTCGGGCCGAGCAGCCCGCGCAGCGCCGCGCCCATCGCATCGGCCTGGGCAAAGCCGGCGCGGGTCAGCGGGGTATGGGGATGGTCCCCCTGCATCCGCCGGGCGATGTTGAACACGGTCTCGCCGTGCCGCGCGATGAAGTCGCGGCCTTTCCGGGTGCTGGCCATGGTGCAGATCTCTCGGTCGAAACCCCCGGAAACGCAATGCCCCGTTTTGGCCCTGATTCGTTCATGCCCGCGACAGGGCGCCGGGTGCATCCGTTCCTTCGCTCGCGGAGCACGCCGGGAGCGAACGGGAGGAAGCAACGCGCGCGGTGCCCGCAAGGGGCCGCCCCTTCCTTTCGGAACCGAGCGTCCAGCCGAAGCCTACTAGCTTTCGGTTGAAGGCAGGCCGCACCCTGTCGGTGCGGTTTCAGTGAGGAGTATTCGTTATGCGTACCAAGCTTTCCATCGCCGTCCTGATCGCCACCACGGCGTTCGCCGCGCCGGCCTTCGCCCAGTCACAGGACCAGAGCTTCAACGGATCGCACGCCGAAGTGATCGCCGGCTGGGACCGCGTGAACGACAAGTCGTCCTACGATGCATCGCGCGACGGCGTCACCTATGGCGGCAACATCGGCTACGACATCCAGCGCGGCAGCACCGTGTTCGGTGTCGAGGGCGAAGTGACCGGCTCGTCGATCAGCGAGCGCAGCAGCAACGTGCTCAACCCGGGCGACCGGCTGCGCGTGAAGGCGGGCCGCGACCTCTATGTCGGCGGGCGCCTCGGCTTCGTCGCGGGCCCGCGCACGCTGATCTACGCCAAGGCCGGCTATACCAACGCCCAGTTCATCACCGATTACAGCTCGCCCAACACCACGCCGGCGCTCGATCTGCGCCAGCGCGACAATTATGACGGCTGGCGCCTGGGCGCCGGTGCCGAGTTCAAGCTGACCGACAAGGTCTTCGCCAAGGCGGAGTATCGCTATTCCAACTACGGTTCGCAGACCAACGGCGTCGATCCCGAGCGTCACCAGATCGTCACGGGCCTGGGCGTCCGCTTCTGATCGCCGAAAAGCCGGTCTGACTGTGGAAAAGGGGGCCGGAGCGGCTTGCTCCGGCCCTTTTTCGCGTTAAGGGTACGTCATGGCGCATTGCCACCGGCCGGGTCATGCCGGGTAGAAAGCAGGGCGACGGCCCGGGGGTTTGAGGTACATGAAGGCGACGATCGAACGCGCAACTCTGTTGAGGGGCTTGAGCCACGTCCAGTCCGTGGTCGAGCGGCGCAACACGATTCCGATCCTGTCCAACGTGCTGATCGATGCGCAGCTGGGCGGCTCGATCCGGCTGATGGCGACCGATCTCGATCTGCAGATCGACGAGACGATCCCCGCCGCGGTCGACCAGGTCGGCGCGACGACGGTTTCCGCGCACACGCTGTTCGATATCGTCCGCAAGCTGCCCGAGGGTTCGCAGGTGGTGCTCACCGCGGCCGAGGGCAAGCTGACGGTGGTCGCCGGCCGCGCCCGCTTCCAGCTCGGCACGCTGCCGCGCGACGATTTCCCGATGATCGCCGAGGGCGAGCTGCCGACGACGTTCGAGCTGCCGGCCGAGACGCTCAAGCAGATCATCGACAAGACCCGTTTCGCGATCTCTACCGAGGAGACGCGCTATTATCTGAACGGCATCTTCTTCCATGTGACCGACGATGCCAGCCGCATGCTGCGTGCCGCGGCGACCGACGGCCACCGGCTGGCGCGCGTCACCGTGCCCTGCCCGGACGGCGCCGATGCGATGCCGGGCGTGATCGTGCCGCGCAAGTGCGTGGCCGAGCTGCGCAAGCTGCTCGACGAGGTCGACGGTTCGGTGGGCGTGTCGCTCTCGCCCTCGAAGATCCGCTTCGATCTGGGCCAGGCGATCCTTACTTCGAAGCTGATCGACGGCACCC
>JAPJRE010000466.1 GCA_030824725.1 Sphingomonas sp. | reverse complement strand
CGGCGATCCACTTATCAACGCCGCGAGCCTGTGCAGACAAGCCGAGCCACCTCTGAGCGGTGCTGCCGCTGGCCGGATCGAAGCGATGAAGACGGCGCAATCCCAGCCTTTGCCAGTAAGCGTCCGCTCTGACCCGTATTGCGTGGTTACTTCTTCTGCGCGAGGCGGGGAGCACTCAGGAGTGTCCTTTCGCACTCCTTAAGGAGAGTGCGGATGGGTCGTGTAGATGTCATCACCCATGTGGAGCGTCGCCGGCGCTATTCAGACGCGGAGCGGGCCGCTGTGCTGGCGCAATGCGACGCGCCGGGGGCGACCATCGTGGGCGTTGCTCGGCAGCTCGGGATGTCGCCCAGCCTGATACATGGCTGGCGCAAGCGGCAGCGTGACATGGAGCTGGTGACGGGCGAGCCGCTCCAGTTTGTGCCCTATGGCGATGTCAAACGGCGTTCAAAAGGGACCCCCGATCGGCGTCGAAGAGGGACCCCCGATCGGCGTCGAAGAGGGACCCCCTTTTCAGATAATATGATGCTGGTTTGTTGAAGATGGCCTTGCGCTGCGTGCGGCGGAGGGCGGGCGTAGCCCGACCGGAGGCGCGCGCAGCGCAAGATAGATTTTTGAAGGCGCCGAAGGTGGCTGTCAGCTGCGGTTTTTGAAGCGCCAGCTGTCGTTGCCCGTCTCGACGATATCGCAGTGGTGGGTGACGCGGTCGAGCAGCGCCGTGGTCATCTTGGGATCGCCGAACACGGTCGGCCATTCGCCGAAGGCGAGGTTCGTGGTGATGATGACGCTGGTCCGCTCATAAAGCTTGCTGATGAGGTGGAACAGCAACTGCCCTCCCGAGCGGGCGAACGGCAGATAACCGAGCTCGTCGAGAACGATCAGGTCGAGCCGCGACAGCTGCGCCGCCAGGGTCCCGCCTTTGCCGATCCGGGTCTCCTCTTCGAGGCGTGTCACCAGATCGACGGTGTTGAAGTAGCGGGCGCGAGCGCCCCTTCGCACGACATTGGCGGTGATCGCGATGGCGAGGTGGGTCTTGCCTGTCCCCGTGCCGCCGACCAGCACGATATTGCGGCGAGGCGGGAGGAAGGAGCCATCGTGAAGGGAGCGGATCATCTCCTCATTGATCGGTGTGCCCTCGAAGCTGAACCGCTCCAGGTCCTTCACCACGGGCAGCCTCGCAGCCGTCATCCGATAGCGGATGGAGGCTGCATCCCGGTGGGTCGCCTCAGCACGGAGCAGGTCGGTCAGTATCTCCATGGTGGTGCGCTTGCGCTGGAGGCCGGTGGTGACCGCCTCGTCGAACGCCGCCGCCATGCCCTTGAGTCCGAGGCCGCGCATCGTGTCGATCATATCATGCCGCTGCATCATAGCC
Organism: Sphingomonas sp.; assembly: GCA_030824725.1. Taxonomy (GTDB): domain Bacteria; phylum Pseudomonadota; class Alphaproteobacteria; order Sphingomonadales; family Sphingomonadaceae; genus Sphingomonas. The sequence continues at coordinate 1,539 of JAPJRE010000466.1, read as the reverse complement.
TCGCAGCAGATCATAGCGGGCACAGTCGGCGAGCGGAGGATGCTGCAGCATCCGGTCTTCCGAAGTGACGATGCTGTGGGGTGTCGCCGGCTCGCGGCGCCGGGAGAGGATGTTGAGGATCAGCTCGTCGCTGGCCGTTCCGTTCGCCAACGCTTCGCGCACGGCAGCCTCTACCGGCTCCAGGCCATCGGTGAGCACCGCCGAGAGGACCCGCACGAACCTGCGATCGGCCTCGTCCCCGGTGCCGAGCCTTCGCCGTAATCGGTGCAGGGCGGGCGGCAGATCCCAGTCCTGGAACGGTGCGCCGTTACGCAGCGCGCCGGGCTTGTGCGCGAGGACCGGCAGATAATGCCAGGGATCGTATATCGTGCGGTTCCGACCGAAGTGGCGCTCATGCTCCCCGACGATCGCATCGCCGCAGCGTATGACGATGCGATCGGCATAGGAGCGCACCTGAACGGTCCGGCGTGCGGCCGTCGACATGACCGAGTAGCGGTTGCGATCGAAGCTGATGAGGCAGGTGCCGGTGACGGCATGCTCGCTCTCATGGAAGCCGTCGAACGGTGCCAGGATCGGCTGCAGGGCCGGTCGCTCCATATCCAGCGCCTCGGCGACGGTAATATCCCCGCGTTCGGGATGGGCATGATGCTCGGCCCAGCGCCGGCACTCGGCCTCCAGCCACCCGTTGAGCTCGGCCAGGCTGGCGAACCGGAGCCGCGGCTGGAAGAAGCGGCCTCGGATTGTCTGGACCTGCTGCTCGACCTGGCCCTTCTCCCATCCCGCCGCCGGCGAGCAGGCGGTCGGCTCGACCATGTAATGATCGGTCATGATCAGGAAGCGGCGGTTGAACACACGCTCCTTGCCGGTGAACACGGCCGTCACCGCCGTCTTCATATTATCGTAGATACCGCGTCGCGGCACACCGCCGAAGAACGCGAACGCCCGGGCATGGGCATCGAACAGCATCTCCTGGCCCTCGCGCGGATAGGCCCGGACATAGGGTGCGCGCGAGTCGCAGAGACGCATATGCGCCACCTTCACCCGCATCGGCTTGCCGGCGATCTCCACATCCTCGTGGCTCCAGTCGAACTGGTAGGCCTCACCCGGCTGGAAGGTCATCGGGATGAACGCCGGTGCGCCTTCGCCAGCATCCTTCCGCCGCGCAGCACGCCAGCGCGCCGCATAGCGGCGCACCGCATCATAGGATCCATCGAACCCCTCGCGCACCAGCAGGTCATGGATACGCGTCATCCGTAGCCGATCGCGGCGGCCGCGACCTTCGTTCTCCTCAAGCAGCGCATCGAGACGATCCTGATAAGGACCGATCCGCGGCAGCGGCTGGACTTTGCGCTGATAGTTGAACGCCGCCTCCGGCGACCGGATCGCTTTGCGGACGACCTTCCGCGACAAACGAAGGTCACGAGCGATCGCCTTGATCGCCTTACCCGCTGCATGCTCACGCCGAATCCGAACCACTGTCTCCACTGACGTGCTCCCCAAAGCTCTACCAGTCATAACTGGAGTCCGGGGTTGGTATGG
>JAPJRE010000465.1 GCA_030824725.1 Sphingomonas sp. | reverse complement strand
GGGCATGGTTGAGCGCCAGCGTGCGCGCGCCCTCGTCGAAGCGACTGAGCTCGCTGCCGTCGCCCTGCGCGCCGACCACGCGGACGCCGTGCCACAGTCGCAGCCGGTCCTCGAAGGCGCGGACCACATTGTCGTCGTCGAGCGCGAGCGCATCAGCGAGCAATTCGGCCGAGCGATCGATCGCGTCGATATAATTGCCCTCGGCCTGGAACCAGTCACGCACCTCTTCCCAAGGGAGTGGTGCGGCGTCGCCCGAGCCGGTGTCGAACCGGTCGTCGAGCACGCGCAGCTGCTCCTGGCTGCGGCGATAGGCGTCGTGCAGCGCGACCATCCGCCGGGCGAGCAGCGGCTGTTGCTCGATGCCGCGGCGGACATCGGCCTCGTCGATCCTGTCGGCGACCACGCTGCTATCCGTCGCGGCGTCGATTGCGCGGAGCAGTGCGGCCGTGCCGCCTTCGCCGTTGATCTCGGCGGCCTCGACCGGGAATTCGCGGACGAGGGCCAGCAGTACCCCGTCGGTGATCGGCCGGTCGTTGTTCTCGATCTGCGAGAGGTAGGAGACGGAGATGCCCAGGCGCTGCGCCATCCCGGCCTGCGGGATGTTCAGACGGCGCCGCAGGTCGCGCAAGCGGAAGCCCTCGAACAGGCGGCGGCGGGGCAAAGGTGGAAGCTGGCTGGCCATGGGTTTGCATAGTCTGCAAACCTGCGCCCCGCAACTTCGCAACATTGCATTTGCGAAGCCGGCATGGCCCGGTGCACAAGCCGCGTCCACGGAGAGAATGCCGATGTCGTCGACGATCGAGGAACTGGAACGCCGTCGTGCCGCTGCCCGTCTGGGCGGCGGCCAGAAGCGGATCGACGCACAGCATGCCAAGGGAAAGCTGACCGCGCGCGAGCGGCTCGAAGTGTTGCTCGACCAGGGCAGCTTCGAGGAGCTCGACATGTATGTCGAGCATAACTGCACCGATTTCGGCATGGAGGACCAGGTGATCCCCGGCGACGGCGTGGTCACCGGTTCGGGCACGATCAACGGCCGCCTGGTCTTCGTGTTCAGCCAGGATTTCACCGTGTTCGGCGGCTCATTGTCCGAACGGCATGCGCAGAAAATCTGCAAGATCATGGACATGGCGATGAAGGTCGGCGCGCCCGTGATCGGCCTCAACGACAGCGGCGGCGCGCGCATCCAGGAGGGCGTGGCGTCGCTCGGCGGCTATGCCGAGGTGTTCCAGCGCAACGTGCTGGCCTCGGGCGTGGTGCCCCAGCTCTCGCTCATCATGGGGCCCTGCGCCGGCGGTGCCGTCTACAGCCCCGCAATGACGGACTTCATCTTCATGGTGAAGGATTCGTCCTATATGTTCGTCACCGGCCCGGATGTAGTGAAGACCGTTACCAACGAGATCGTCACGCAGGAGGAACTGGGTGGAGCGGTGACGCATACCACGAAGTCGGGGGTCGCTGATGTGGCCTTCGAGAACGATATCGAGGCGCTGCTCGCGGCCCGCGACTTCGTGGACTTCCTGCCGGCCTCGAACCGCGAGGCGCCGCCGGAGCGTCCGTGCGACGATCCCTGGGATCGGATCGACGAGAGCCTCGACACGATCATCCCGCCCAGCGCCAATCAACCCTATGACATGCACGAGCTGATCCGGAAGACGCTCGATGAGGGCGAGTTCTTCGAGTTGCAGCCCGCGCATGCCGGCAACATCCTGGTCGGCTTCGGCCGGATCGAGGGGCGCACGGTGGGCGTGGTGGCGAACCAGCCGATGGTGCTCGCGGGGTGCCTCGACATCAACGCCTCCAAGAAGGCGGCACGCTTCGTGCGCTTCTGCGATGCGTTCGAGATTCCGATCGTCACCTTCGTCGACGTGCCGGGCTTCCTGCCGGGCGTGGGGCAGGAGCATTCGGGGATCATCAAGCACGGCGCCAAGCTGCTCTTCGCCTATGCCGAGGCAACGGTGCCCAAGATCACCGTGATCACCCGCAAGGCCTATGGCGGCGCCTATGACGTCATGGCGTCGAAGCATCTGCGCGGCGACCTCAACTATGCCTGGCCGACCGCCGAGATCGCGGTGATGGGTGCCAAGGGCGCGGTGGAAATCATCTTCCGGGGCAAGACGCCCGAGGAAATCGCCGAGCGCACCGCCGAGTATGAGGCGCGCTTCGCCAACCCGTTCGTGGCAGCGAGCAAGGGCTTTGTCGACGAGGTGATCCTGCCGCACTCGACGCGCCGCCGGATCGCGCTGGGGTTGCGCAAGCTGCGCAACAAGCAGCTTGAGAACCCGTGGAAGAAGCATGACAACATCCCGCTGTGACGGGTGGGGGGCAAGCCCGCGCCGCACGGTGAAAGGATAGCAATGCTCAGTTTGATTCTTGCATTCACGACGTTGCTCGGCGCGCAGGCGACCACGGCGCCCCCGGCAGCGGCCTGGACCTACAAGGAAAGTACCGATCCCGCCCAGCCCAAGTCCGCCACCGCGGCGATTCGCAGCGAGGACGGCAATTCGCGGCTGGTGGTGCGCTGCGATACGGTGGCCGGGCCGATCGTCTCGGTCCAGTTCATCCCGCGCCCGCCGATCCCGGCCGGAGATTCGCGCACGGTGACGGTCACCTACGACGAGGCCATGGCCGAGATGAGCCAATGGCAGTTCCCAGGCGCGGGCGCGTATAATGGCGAGCCGATCGAGGTGTTCCTGCTCGTCGACAAGATCGCCAAGTCCAAGACGGTGCGGGTCGGCGCGCCGCAGGGGGACGTGGTGGTCGAGGGGGTCTTCAAGGCGCCCGGCGACGACGCGCTCTTCCGCAAGGTCTATGCGGCGTGCGGCTTTCCTTACGCGATGCCGGTGCCGCCGGCACCGAAGAAATAACGATGGTCCGGTCGCGGCGGTGGCGGGCAGGCCGCCCGCCGCGACCGGTCCCAATGGAGC
>JAPJRE010000464.1 GCA_030824725.1 Sphingomonas sp. | reverse complement strand
CCGGTGGGCTATGCGAGCGCGATCCTGCCCGGCGACTCGCCCGAGGACTGGTCGGTTGTCTCGGTCGTCGCCAATGTCGAGAAGCTTTCGCCCTGGTGCCTCGCCAAGCTGGCCGAGACGCTGCCCGAGGGCAGCTACCGCGTCGCGGGGATCGAGCCCGGCAAGGCGATCTATGGCTGGCTCGTCGCCCAGTACAAGTTCGATCGGTACAGGAAGGCCGATCCCAAGGCACAGGGCCCGCGCGTCCTGCTCACCGCCGATCCGGTGAAAATGGAAGAGGCGGTGCGCATGGCCGCCGTTACCTTCAAGCTGCGCGACCGGATCAACACCGGCGCCAACGACATGAGCCCGGCCGACCTCGAAGATGCCGGTGCCGAACTTGCCAAGGCCTATGGCGCCTCCTTTACGGTGGTGAAGGGCGACGAGCTCCAGCAGGGCTATGGCATGCTCCACGCCGTCGGCCAGGCCGCCGGCAAGGGCCGCGAGCCGCGGCTGATCGAGCTCGAATGGGGCAATCCCGAGCATCCGCGCATCGCGATCATCGGCAAGGGCGTCTGCTTCGACAGCGGCGGGCTCGACATCAAGCCGGCCAGCGGCATGCGGCTGATGAAGAAGGACATGGGTGGTGCTGCCCATGCCTTCGCGCTCGGCGAGCTGGTCATGCAGGCCAAGCTGCCGGTGCGGCTGCACCTGCTGGTCCCGGCGGTCGAGAACTCGATCTCGGGCGAGGCGACGCGCCCGGGCGACGTGATGATCTCGCGCAAGGGCATCACCGTCGAGAACAGCAATACCGACGCCGAAGGCCGGCTGATCCTGGGCGACGCGCTCACCAAGGCCGAGGAGAAGGATCCCGAGCTGGTGTTCGACTTCGCGACGCTGACCGGAGCCGCGCGCGTGGCGCTGGGCGCGGACCTGCAGGCACTGTTCGCCAATGACGACACGCTGGCGGCGGAAATCCTGGCAGCCGGCGAGGAAGAGGCCGACCCGATCTGGCGGATGCCGCTCTACGATCCGTACAAGGACGCGCTGAAGTCCGACGTGGCGGACATGGTTAACGCCGCCGAGGGTCCGTTCGGCGGCGCGATCACCGCCGCGCTGTTTCTCAAGGAATTCGTGCCGGCCAAGGCCCAATGGGCCCATTTCGACATCTTCTGCTGGAACGGCAGCGCCAAGCCGGGCCGCCCCAAGGGCGCGGAGGCGGTCAGCCTGCGCGCCACCTGGAAGGTGCTCAAGGACCGCTACGGCGGATAAGCGCTTCGGCCGCCGGCGGCACCCCGCCGCCGGCGAGCCACTGCGCCACCTCGTCCTTGGCCATGGGACGGCCGAACAGATAGCCCTGCCCCTGCGCGCAGCCTAGCGCCCGCAGCATCTCCGCCGCCTCCAGCGTCTCGATCCCCTCGGCGACCACCGGCAGTTCCAGCGTGCCGGCGAGACCGAGAATGGCGCGCACGCTCCGCAGCTTCTCCGCGCTTTCGCTGAGCGACTCGACGAACGACCGGTCGATCTTGATCTTGTCGAACGGCAGCATCCGCAGATGCTGGATCGAGGCATAGCCGGTGCCGAAATCGTCGAGCGCCAGCTGCACGCCCTGGTTCTTCAGCGATTCGATCGCGTGCTGCGCCTTTTCCGCATCGACGATTAGCGCGTTCTCGGTGATCTCGACGGTGAGGCGCTGCGGCGGGAAACCGGTGCGGGCGAGCACGGAGAGGATCTTGTGGCTCAGCCAGTCGTCGCGCAGCTGGCCGGGCGAGATGTTGATCGCGATGCTGGCCGGCATCGGCCAGTCGCGCGTCTCCACACAGGCGCGGTCCAGCAGGTCCAGCATCAGCGTGTTGAGCAGCCCGCATTCCTCGGCGATCGGGATGAACTGGTCCGGCCCGATTTCCGCATCCTCGCGCCGCCAGCGGGCAAGCAGCTCGAACCCCGTGACGCGCCCGGTACGCAGGTCGACGATCGGCTGGTAGCGCGGATAGAACAGGCCTTGGGTCAGCCCCTCGCGCATCTCCGCCTCGATCGTCGAGCGGCGGCGGATCTCCGCGTCCATCTGGCTGGCGAAGGCGCAGTAGCAGCCGCGCCCCGCTTCCTTGGCCTGGTAGAGCGCGACGTCGGCGCGGCGCATCAGCGTGTCGGCGTCGGCCGCGTCCTCGGGATAGAGGGAGATGCCGACGCTGGCGCCGATGTGATGCATCCGCTCGTCGATCAGGAAGGGCCGCGCGACTTCGCGCACGATCGCATGGGCCACGCTGCGCACCCGATCGGCATCGTCGCCGGCGAAGGGCACGGTGATGGCGAATTCGTCGCCACCCAGCCGGTAGCTGCGGCCGCCCTCGCCCACCACCCAGCGCAACCGCCCCGCCACCGCGCGGAGCAGCTGGTCGCCGATCGGATGGCCGTGCACGTCGTTGATCGACTTGAAGCGGTCGAGATCGACCAGCATCAGCCCGAAGCGATGCGGCTCGGCATCGCGAAGATATTCGGTGAGGGCGCGACGGTTGGGCAGGCCGGTGAGCGGATCGTGATAGGCGAGCTGGTGCGCACGCTGCTCGGCGAGGCGCGCGCGCCGCTGCCCCGCCGCCATCTCCGCGCGCGAGGCGAGCACGTCGACGAAGCCGGCATGCGTCGCCCCGAACATGCGCAGCACCACGGCGGAGACGAGGACGATGTTGCTGCCCAGCCCGATCAGGAATCGATCGCCCGAAAGGATCAGGCAGACGATCACCGGCGAGGCACCACACGCCATCACCAGCCAGGCGGCGATCGGGAAGGTCTGCAGGCAGTAGCAGCAGGTGATCGCGCCGATGAAGATGTAGAGCGCGATGCAGGTCCGCCGCGCCAGGTCTGCCTCGACGAACAGCGCCAGTGCCCAGCCTCCGAAGGCGAGGCTGAGCACCGCGGCGGCGACGATGGTGCCGTTCAGATAGCGGCGGAT
>JAPJRE010000463.1 GCA_030824725.1 Sphingomonas sp. | reverse complement strand
GCCCCACCCTCTCCCCGGTGGGGAGAGGGATAAATCGCTCACCCGCCGTGCGTGGCCATCCACTGCTCGACTACCGGCGCGATGCGGTTGCGCCACTTCGAGCCGTTGAAGATGCCGTAATGGCCGACGCCTTCGGCCAGATGGTACTGCTTGTGCGATTCCGGCAGGTTGGTCGCGATCGTCAGCGCCGCCTTGGTCTGGCCGATGCCGGAGATGTCGTCGCGCTCGCCTTCGATCGCGAGGATGCCGATGTCCTTGATCGCACCCGGATCGACCTTGACGCCGCGGTGCAGCATCTCGCCCTTGGGCAGGGCGTGCGTCTGGAACACGGTCGCGATCGTCTGGAGGTAGAATTCGGCGGTCATGTCGCAGACCGAGCGATATTCCTCGTAGAACTTCATCGTCGCATCGGCGCTCTCGTCGTCGCCCTGGACGAGATGCTTGAACATCTCCCAGTGCGAGATGAGGTGGTTGCCGAGGTTCATCGTCATGAAGCCGGCGAGCTGCAGGAAGCCCGGATACACTTTCCGCCGCGCGCCGGGGTAGCTCATCGGCACGGTGGCGATGACGTTCTGCTCGAACCAGCTGTACGGCCGCTCGGTGGCCAGCGTGTTGACCGCGGTGGGCGCCTCGCGCGTGTCGATCGGGCCGCCCATCATGGTGAGCGTCGCCGGGCGGTTGGGATGGTTGTCCGCGCTCATCACCGCCGCGGCGGCGTAGCAGGGCACCGAGGGCTGGCACACCGCCAGCATGTGCGGCCGCGGGGCGCCTTCGGCACCGATATGCGTCAGGAAATCGATGACGTAATCGACATAGTCGTCGAGATCGAACTTGCCCTCGCTGATCGGCACCAGCTTCGCGTCGCGCCAATCGGTGATGTAGACGTCCGCCACCGGCAGCATCCGCTGCACCGTGCCGCGCAGCAGCGTGGCGTAATGGCCGGACATCGGCGCGACGATCAGCAGCTTCGGACCGCCCTCGACGCCTTCGCGCACAAAGCGCTTGAGCTGACCGAACGGCTTGCGCAGCACGATCTCCTCGTGCACCGTAACCTGACGGCCATCGATCTCGGTGAAGTCGAGCGCAAAATCCGGCTTGCCGCGCGGCGCCGAGGCGTGCGCGAACACTTCCAGCGCGGACGCCATCACCGGCCCGCCGCCGAAATAGGCGAACGGATTGGCCGGATTGTTGAGCAGCCCGGCGCCGAAATTGGCCAGAGCACTCGCGCCTGCGAGCATCGAACGTTGGAATTCGTAAGCGTCGTACAGCATAAAATTCCTTCCCCGTGCCCCGATCCCTGCAGCGGGGGTTGTCTTACCACTCATATAGACGGCGCCTTTGTGCGTCGCAACGTCGTAGCTATGCGGAACAGAGACAACCGGAGGTAGTTCCCCTGCCCCGCGAACCGCGCTACGCGCTTTGGCATGGCCGACACGACCCCGCCGCCGGCGCCGCGCCGCAAGCTCAGCAGCCTGATCGTTATCTGGCAGTTCACCCGCCGCTATCCGCTGCAGATCGCCATCGCGATGGTGGCGCTGCTCACATCGTCCGCCGCGACGCTGTGGATTCCGCGCACCTTCAAGCAGATCGTCGACAATGGTTTTTCGGCCGGTGCCGATACCAGCAGGATCGGCGTGTATTTCGAGGGACTGCTCGCGGTCATCCTCGTGCTGTCGCTCGCGACGGCGGTGCGCTTCTTCTTCATCTCGTGGGTGGCCGAGCGCACCGTCGCCGATCTGCGCGTCGCGGTGCACCGCAACCTGCTGCGCCTGCCGCCCAAATGGTTCGAGGAAAACCGCCCGTCCGAAATCGCCTCGCGCCTCACCTCGGATACCGCGCTGGTCGAGCAGGTGGTCGGCTCCACCGTGTCGATCGCGCTGCGCAACCTGCTGACCGGCATTGGCGGGGTGATCTATCTGTTCGTGCTGTCGCCCAAGATCGCCGCCTATCTGATCGTCGGCATGCCGCTCACCGTGCTACCGATCGTCTGGCTGGGCGGGCGCGTGCGGCAATATTCGCGGACGAGCCAGGACCGCGTCGCCGATATCGGCGCGATCGCCTCCGAGACGCTCGGCGCGATGCGGATCGTCCAGGCCTTCGGGCAGGAGGGCCGCGAGGGCCAGCGCTTCCAGGACGCCGTGGTGCGCAGCTTCGCCGCCGCGCAGAAGCGATTCGCCCTGCGCGCGGTGATGACCGCGCTGGTGATCGGCCTGCTGTTCACCGCGATCACGCTGATCATGTGGGACGCGGTGTCGGGCGTTGCCGCCGGGCAGATCAGCGGCGGCGCGATCACGGCGTTCGTGATCACCGCCGGCCTCGTCACCGGCTCGTTCGGCGCGCTGACCGAAGTCTATGGCGACCTGCTGCGCGCCTCGGGCGCCGCCAGCCGGCTTGCCGAACTGCTCCAGCAGGAGCCCGACATAGCGCCGCCGGCCAATCCGGTCGCGCTGCCCAGCCCGGCCGAGGGCGCGATCGCGTTCGACGCGGTCACCTTCCGCTACCCGACCCGCCCCGAAGTCTCGGCGCTGCAGGACTTCTCGCTGTTCGTCGCACCCGGCGAGACGGTGGCGGTGGTCGGCCCCTCGGGTGCCGGAAAGTCGACGCTGTTCCAGCTGCTCCAGCGATTCTACGACCCCGAAAGCGGCGAGATTCGCATCGACGGCGTCGCCATCCCCAAGGCCGATCCGGCGGAGGTGCGCGCGCGCATCGCGATGGTGCCGCAGGAGACGGTGATCTTCGCCGCCAGCGCCCGCGACAATCTCCGCTATGGCGCCTGGGACGCCAGCGACGAGGCGATCTGGGCCGCTTCCGAGGCGGCCAACGCCGCCGAGTTCCTGCGCAGCCTGCCGGATGGGCTCGACACCTTCCTCGGCGAAGGCGGCGCGCGGCTTTCGGGCGGGCAGCGCCAGCGTCTCGCCATCGCCCGCGCC
>JAPJRE010000462.1 GCA_030824725.1 Sphingomonas sp. | reverse complement strand
GCCGGTAGCGGTGTCGTGCTTGCCCTGGCACTGGCGCTCGCGGCGATCCTCGTCCTTCTTGGTCTTTCCTACGCGCGCACGCCCACAAGGGTGCTCCGCCCGGTCCGCTGCGGCGCGCGCGGCGCGCGGTCGCCACCGGCGCCTCGCCGCTGAGGCGCCAGACGCGCCCGAACGCCTGAACTTCGTCTTCGCCGCCGCGGCGGCGGTAGGGGAGGGCCTTATGCGTAGAAGAAGAGGCAAGCGGCCCCCGAAATGGTTCGCCATCGCCGTCTGGTCCGGCATTGCCGGTGCCGCGGCGCTATTGGCAGCCGCGATCGGCGTGGCCCAGTCCTGACCTGCATCGACACCGGTCGCCTTCAGGCGCGGCCGGTGTCGAACCAGTTTTTCATTTCGAGGAGGATCGATGCCGCATCATGCGCCCCTGATCGCCACCATCGTCGCCGGACTTGTCGTCGCCTTCATTTTCGGCGCGATCGCGCACCGGATCAAAGTCTCGCCGATCGCCGGCTATCTGCTCGCGGGCGTGGCGGTGGGGCCGTTCACCCCCGGCTTCGTCGCCAATTCGGGGCTCGCCAACGAGCTCGCCGAGATCGGCGTGATCCTGCTGATGTTCGGCGTTGGCCTGCATTTCTCGCTGCGCGACCTGATGTCGGTGCGTCGGATCGCGGTGCCGGGCGCGATCGTGCAGATCGCCGCGGCGACCGCGATGGGCATCGGCCTGGCCACTGTCGCCGGATGGGGACTGCAGGCGGGCATCGTCTTCGGCCTGGCGCTGTCGGTGGCGAGCACGGTGGTGCTGCTCCGTGCGCTGCAGGGGCACGACATCGTACAGACCGAGCGCGGGCGGATCGCGGTCGGCTGGCTGATCGTCGAGGATCTGGCGATGGTCGTGGCGCTGGTGCTGCTGCCGGTGCTGGGCGAGGTGATGAGCGGTGAGGGCGGCGGGTCGCTGCTCCAGCCCTTGCTGTCCACCTTCCTCAAGGTCGCCGGCTTCGTCGCGCTGATGCTGGTGGTCGGCCGCCGGGTGATCCCGTGGACGCTGCAATGGGTGGTCGGCACCGGCTCGCAGGAGCTGTTCCGGCTGGCCGTGCTGGCCATTGCGCTCGGTGTAGCGTTCGGCGCCGCGCTCGCGTTCGACGTGTCGTTCGCGCTGGGGGCGTTCTTCGCCGGCATGATTCTGGGCGAGACCTCGCTCAGCAGGCGCGCGACCGAGGAGACGCTGCCGCTGCGCGATGCCTTCGCGGTGCTGTTCTTCGTCTCGGTGGGGATGCTGTTCAACCCTTCGGTGCTGGTCGAGCAGCCCCTGGTGCTGCTGGCGGCGGTGGCGATCATCCTCGTCGGCAAGTCGCTCGCGGCCTATGGGATCGTCCGTGTGTTCGGCTATTCGAACCATACCGGGCTCACCGTCGCGGTCAGTCTCGCGCAGATCGGCGAATTCTCGTTCATCCTGGCGGGTCTCGGCACCGATCTCGGGCTGATGCCGGCGGCGGCGCGCGACGTGATCCTGGCGGCGGCGATGCTGTCGATCTTCCTCAACCCCTTCCTCTTCGCCTGGGTCGCCAAGCGCTACGAGGTTGCGGAAGCGGGTCGCGAGGCGGTGGCGCCGGTCGATCTGCCCAAGGGCCATGTGATCCTGATCGGCTATGGCCGGGTGGGCAAGATGATCGCCGAGGATCTCCAGCAGCACGGCAAGGCCTTCGCGCTGATCGAGGACCAGAACGACATGGCCGAGCAGGCGCGCAAGGCCGGCATCACCGTGGTGGCGGGCAATGCCGTCGACGTGCGGACGCTGGTCGCGGCGCAAATTGGCCAGGCGAGCAAGCTGCTGATCGCGATCCCCGCCGGGTTCGAGGGTGGGGCAATCCTCCAGCATGCCCGCCAGCTCGCGCCCGGCGTGCCAGTGGTGGTGCGGGCCCATTCGGCCGACGAGGTCGCGCACCTTGAGGGCCTAGGCGCCGACGAGGTGGTGATGGGCGAGCGCGAGACCGCAAACCGGATGATCGAGCTTGCCCGCGGCATGCCCGCGGGATCGGATCAGCCGGCGATGAGCCCCGCATAAGCCGGCAGGCAATGGAGGGTGGCGCCGTTCAGCGCTTCCACCACTGCGAGCCCTTCCACTAGCGCGGGCGGCAGGTCGATAGGGCTTGCCGAGAGGTTGAAGGCGCAGACGAGGCGCTCGTTGCTGGCAGTGCGGGCAAAGACCAGCAGTGCGTCGTCGGCGTGCAGGACCGCCATTGCTCCTTCGACGAGCGCGGCGTGCTGCTTGCGCAAGGTGATCAGCCGGCGGGTATGGCGGAGCAGCGAAGTGGGATCGACCTCCTGCAGGTCCACCGCGAGTCCCACATGATCCGGGCCGAGCGGCAGCCATGGCCGCGCAATCGAGAAGCCAGCGTTCGGTGCATCGGCCACCCAGGGCATCGGCGTGCGGGCGCCGTCTCGGCTGAGGGTGAGCGGCCAGTTGGCGATCGCCTCGGGGTCCTGCAGGTCCTCGAACCCGATCTCGACCTGGGTCAGGCCCAGCTCCTCGCCATAATAGAGGATCGCATTGCCGCGTAAGGAGAGCAGCAGCAGCATCTTGAGCGCGGCGAAGGCGGCGCGGTGCTCGGGCGCAACCCAGCGTGAGATGGCGCGCGGGGCGTCGTGGTTCTCGAACGCCCAGCTCGGCCACCCAACGCCCGGCGTGTCGGGCCAGTCGGCGACGGCGTCGCGGACCAGCGCGGGGGTCAGGCGATCGGCGTAGAGGAAGTTGAAGCCATAGGCGCTGTTCAGCCGCGTACTCCCGGCGGTGAACAGGTGCATCTCGGCCTCGGGCGCAGGCCCGCCGACTTCGGCGACGGTAAAGCGGCCGGGATAGCCATCGGCCAGCGCGCGCAGCTTTTCCAGCAGCAGCGGGATGTCCGCATGGCTCTGGTTGAAGACATGCTGCTGGAAGTCGAAGGGGCGGGTGCGTGGGGCGCCCGTGT
>JAPJRE010000461.1 GCA_030824725.1 Sphingomonas sp. | reverse complement strand
GTCACCGGCATGCGGCCGCCGCGGTCGCGCACTTTGGCACGGTGCCCGTCCGCATGCAGCAAGACGCTGCACTGCGGAACCCATACGATCGGCTGCGGATTAGCGGTCCGGACTCTCGGCAGTGAAGGGCGAGCAGCACGGCTTGGTCGCGGGCTTGAACTCCATCAGTTCCACCCGCGTGCCGTCGGGGTCGTAGAAATTGGCCTGCCACTTGCCGTCCAGCCCCATCTGCGGACCGTCATGCCGCGGGCTCAGCCGGTTCTCGCGGTAGAGCGTGGTCACCGCCGCCTGCATGTTGACCACCCCCAGCGACAGATGGTTGAGCACGCCCAGCTGCCGCGCATCGACCTTGTCGAGCGTCACGTCCGAGCCTTCGCCCACCATCATATATTCGAGCCAGTCGCGCCCATCGGGCAGCTGCTGCGACACCCAGTCGACCTTGTCCGCGTGGAAGGCACCGAACCAATAGGGACGGAAGCCGAGCAGCGTGCGGTAGAAGCCGTCCTGCTTGGCGCGATCGTGCACCGCATGGCCGACATGGATGATCCGCCCGCTGATCGCCCCCTTCTCCGCCGCGGTGGCGGCGCTGCCGGGTTGGACGAACTGGACCTGGTTGCCCTCGGGGTCGCGCCCGCCGAACCATTGGTCGCCGCCCTGCCCGCGCTGCACCGGGGTGAGATCGCGCACGCCGCGCGCGGTGAGCCACGCGCGCAGCTTGGCGGCATCGGCGGTGATATAGCCGACATGGGCGAGCATGCTCGGGCCATGGTCCTTGGGCGCGGGCAGCACCTCGACGAACTGGCGCGGGCTGAAATAATAGCGGACGCCTGCCGGATCTTCCGGGTCGGCGCCCTTCCGTGCGCCGAGCACCACCCGGTAGAAATGATCGCTCGCCGCCATGTCGGTCGCATAGACGGCCAGGTGCGAGATGCCGGTGATCGGCGGCCGGACCGCGTCCGGCGGCGCAGCGCCGATCATCGTGGCGGCGATCAGCCCGAGCGCGGCAAGCTTGCGGAACATCGGCATCGTGTCTCTCCCGGCAGGCGATGCTTTCGATCGCCTTTCCTGCAGCATAGCATGCGGGTGCCGCGTGTCACCGGGGGTTCGGCGCGGGCCCGGTACTGGCGCGGCGGACCAGTTCGTGGGCGAGCGTCAGCTGCCGCTCGACGGGTTCGGTACCGCGCAGGATGCCGACCAGCAGTTCCACCGCGCGGCGCCCGATCATGCCCTTGGGTTGGGCGATGGTGGTGAGCGCCGGATGGAAGAAGCGCGCCAGCGGCAGGTCGTCGAAGCCGATTACCGAGACGTCGCCAGGGCAGGACAGCCCCGCCGCCCCCACCGCGCTGATCGCGCCGAGCGCCATCTCGTCGCTGAAGCAGAACAGCGCGGTCACCCCTTCCGCCAACAGTGCGCGGGCGGCGCGGTGGGCAGAGTCGGCGCCGTAATCCCCCTCGCGCAGGTGCAGCCGGTCCTTGAGGCCGTGGCGATCGGCCGAGCGCAGCACGCCGGCCAGGCGGTCGCGGCTGATCGGGCTGATCGGCGGCCCGGTGATGATGCCGATGTCGCGGTGGCCGAATTCGACAAGATGCTCGATCGCGTTGGCGCTGCCAGCGGCATTGTCGATATGCACGCTCGGCACGCCAAGCTCGGGGCTGTATTCGCACCCGTTGACGATCGGCGCCGACGCGCCCTCCCGCGCGACCAGCGCCTCCAGGCTTGCCGGCAGCCGGTGGCCGAGGAACACCAGCCCGTCGACCTCGCGCCGCGACAGCATCTCGGCATACTGGTCCTCCACCTCGGGATCGTGCCGGGTGTCGCCCAGCACCACCGCATAGCCCGCATCGCGCGCCGCTTCCTCGGCGCCGCGGATGACGCTGGCGAAGAAGGGGTTGGAGATGTCCGGCACGGTCAGCAGGATCTTGGCGGCGCGCAGCGTGCGCAGCGTCCGCGCCGCGACATTGGGCCGATAGTCGAGCGCCTCGACCACCTCCATCACCCGCGCCCGCGTCGCTTCCGCCACCCGCCCCGGCTGGCTGAGCACGCGCGACACCGTGGCGGTGGAAACGCCTGCGGCCGCGGCGACGTCGATGATCGTAGCCATGCAGACATCTTTGTCGCGTGCGGCAGGCCGTGTCGAGCCCCGCCAATGTAATCCTTTACATCATTACTCCGTGTGCATAGGCTGCGATTCGAACTGCGGCAAAAGCCGCATGGGGAGAGGGAAGCGCATGGTCGCTGCTGGAGGGGTCGTCATGAACAGTGCACAGCCCGTATCGGGATTGCTAACGGGGCGCCTCAGCGCCTTGATGTTCATGCAGTTCTTCGTGTGGGGTGCATGGAACGTCACGCTCGGTCTGGTGATGCAGACCGTCGGCGTCGGCAGCCTGATCGCCAATGCCTTTTCGGTCGGCCCGATCGCCTCGATCGTCGGCTCCTTCCTGCTCGGCATGGCAGCCGCGCGGTTTCTCAGCCCCAAGATGCTGATGGTGGTGCTCCACCTGATCGGCGGCGTGCTGCTCTTCATCCTGCCGACTTTGCTCACGCCCGAGCACGGCGCGAGCTTCGTCTGGCTGCTGCTCGGCTACATGATACTCTACATGCCGACGGTGGGCCTCGCGAACACCATCGCACTCAAGAGCTTCGGCGAGCGCGTCGATCGCTTCCCCTTCGTCCGCGCCTTCGGCACGTTGGGCTGGATCGTCGCCGGGCTGATCATCGGCTGGGCGGGGCTGTCGGCCAGCCCGCATATCTTCGAGGTGGCGGGCGTCGTCTCGCTCGCGCTCGGCCTCTACAGCATCACCCTGCCCAATGTTCAGCCCGATGCGCCGCAGGGCAAGAGCCTGGTCGCCGAGGTGTTCTGCACCGAAGCCTTCGGCCTGATGCGCGACCGCTCCTTCCTGATCTTCATCCTCTGCGCCACGCTGATCTCGATCCCGCTGGCGATGTACTACGCCTATGCCTCGCCGTAC
>JAPJRE010000460.1 GCA_030824725.1 Sphingomonas sp. | reverse complement strand
AGCTGGCGGCGCATCTCGACGACGCGCAGCTTGGAGACATAGCCCTTGGCCGCCATCGCCTCGTTCGCGGCGATCTGCTGCTCCAGCAGCGGCAGCGACTGTTCGAGCTTTCGTACCTGCGCCTGCGCCTCCGCCGAGGCGGAAAGGGCGGCACCGCTGTCCGAACGACCGCCCGCCAGCGCCGCCTCGATCTGGCCGAGCCGGGCACGGGCGAGGTTGCGGTGCGTCTCCACCTCGGCGGCACTGGCCCCGGGGGGCGCGGCGAAGCGGAAGCCCTTGCCGTCCAGCGCATCGATGATCGCCTGGTTGCGCGCCGCGTCCAGCTGGGCGCTGAGCAGCGCCACCCTCGCCTGTGCCGCATCGGCCGACGACATGGTCGGGTCCAGCGTGATGAGCACCTGGCCCTTGGTGACCTTCTGCCCCTCGCCCACCAGGATGCGGCGGACGATGCCCGATTCGGGCGACTGGACGATCTTGGTCTCGCCGATCGGGGCGATCCGCCCCTGAGTCGGCGCGACCACCTCAACCCGGCCGATCGCCAGCCAGGCGACGGTGACCGCCAGGCCCGCGAGCATCACCCGTCCGGTGAGCCGTGCGGTGGGCGATACCGGCCGCTCGATGATCTCGAGCGCGGCGGGCAGGAACTCGGTGTCATAGTCGACGGTGCGGGCGGGCAGCACCGCGCCGCGCATCCGGGCGAGTGGGCCGCGGGGGCCCATGGTCACGACGGCGTTCATGCGGCAATCTCCCCGAAGCCGCTTTGGCGGCGGTGCAGGTCGGCATAGCGGCCGCCCAGGCGCAGCAGTTCGTCATGGCGGCCGCTCTCGACGATGCGGCCCTGTTCGAGCGTGATGATCCGGTCGCAGCCGCGCACCGCCGACAGGCGATGGGCGATGATGACCAGCGTGCGGCCGGCGGAAATTGCGCGCAGGTTGTTCTGGATCAGCTCCTCGCTCTCGGCGTCGAGCGCCGAGGTCGCCTCGTCGAATACCAGGATGCGCGGATTGCCGACCAGCGCGCGGGCGATGGCGAGCCGCTGGCGCTGGCCGCCGGAGAGGTTCACCCCGCGCTCGACGATCTCGGTGTCATAGCCGCGCGGCTGGCGCAGGATGAAGTCGTGCGCCCCCGCCAGCTGCGCCGCCGCGACGACATGCTCGAACGGCATCGCCGGGTTGGACAGCGCGATATTCTCGCGGATCGTGCGGCTGAACAGCAGGTTCTCCTGCAGCACCACGCCGATCTGGCGGCGCAGCCAGGACGCGTCGAGCTGCGCGACATCGACCTCGTCGACCAGCACGCGGCCGTTGCTCGGCAGGTTGAGCCGCTGGAGCAGCTTGGCCAGCGTCGACTTGCCCGAGCCGGAGGAGCCGACGATGCCGAGCGAGCTGCCGGCCGGAATGTCGAGCGTGATGTCGCTCAGCACCGGCGGCTGGTCCTCGGCATAGCGGAAGCTGACATTCTCGAACCGGATCGCGCCGTGCAGCACCGGCAGCGTCGCCGCCGAGGCGGGGCGCGGCTCGACCGGATGGTTGAGCACGTCACCCAGCCGCTCGATCGCGATGCGGACCTGCTGGAAGTCCTGCCACAGCTGCGCCATGCGGATCACCGGGCCGGAGATGCGCTGCGCGAACATGTTGAACGCGACCAGCGCGCCGACGCTCATCGCGCCGCCGATCACCGCCTGCGCGCCGAAGAACAGGATCGCGGCGAAGCTCAGCTTGGAGATCAGCTCGATCGTCTGGCTGCCAGTGTTGGCGGTGTTGATCAGCCGCTGCGAGGCGGCGGTATAGGCGGCGAGCTGGCGCTCCCAGCGATTCTGCCAGTGCGGCTCGACCGCGGTCGCCTTGATCGTGTGGATGCCCGAGACGCTCTCGACGAGCAGCGCATTGCTGGCCGAGCTCTTCTCGAACTTATCCTCGACGCGCGCACGCAACGGGCCGGCGACGCTGAACGAGACGATCGCGTAGAGCACCAGCGACGCCACCACGATCGCCGACAGCATCGGCGAATAGAACAGCATCGCCGCCAGGAACACGAGCGTGAACAGCGGATCGACCATCACGGTGAGCGAGGCGTTGGTGAGGAACTCGCGAATCGTTTCGAGCTGGCGAACGCGGGTGACGGTATCGCCCACCCGGCGCTTCTCGAAATAGGCGAGCGGCAGCGCGAGCAGATGGTGGAACAGGCGGGCGCCCAGCTCGACGTCGATCTTCTGCGTCGTCTCGGTGAACAGCCGGGTGCGGATCCAGCCGAGCGCGACTTCCCAGACGGATACCGCCAGAAAGGCGAAGGCGAGCACGCTCAGCGTGCTCATGCTGTTATGAATCAGGACCTTGTCGATCACGCTTTGGAACAGGAGCGGCGCGGCAAGGC
Organism: Sphingomonas sp.; assembly: GCA_030824725.1. Lineage (GTDB taxonomy): Bacteria > Pseudomonadota > Alphaproteobacteria > Sphingomonadales > Sphingomonadaceae > Sphingomonas. Next base: position 606 of record JAPJRE010000460.1, on the reverse strand, counting down.
CAAGCAGGTTGAGCGCGAGCGTGATCCCGAGCACTTCGAGGAACAGCTTGCGATAGCGCAGGAACTGCGCGGTGAACCAGGAGAAGCCGAAGCGCAGTTGCCGCCCGGCCACCGCCCGGGTGGTGAGCAGCACCAGCGTGCCGGACCAGATGGCGTCCAGCCCCCCGCGATCGACCTGCTCCGGCGCATGGCCGGGACGCTGGATGATGACGCCATGCTCGGTGAGTCCGCCGATGACGAACCAGCCCTCCGGCCCGTCGGCAATGGCGGGCAGCGGCTGGCGGGCGAGCTGGCCGCGCGGCACCTCGATCGCCTTGGCGCGCACGCCCTGCTGGCGCTTGGCGAGCAGGATCAGATCGTCGGCGCTCGCATGCTCGCCATGGCCGAGCGCATGGCGCAGCTGTTCGGGGGTGATGGCGATGTTGTGCACGCCGAGCAGCAGCGACAGCGCCACCAGCCCGGATTCGCGCAGCTGGGCGTCGCATGCCGCAGCCTCCTCGCCTGCAAAGGCGCCTTGCAGCTGCGCCTGCATCTCGTCGCGTGTCATTTCCGGAACTCTGCCTCCATGGCGCTACTATCCGCGGCCATGATGAAGAAGGCTGGTAA
>JAPJRE010000459.1 GCA_030824725.1 Sphingomonas sp. | reverse complement strand
GGTGAGGTTGGTGCCCCAGCCGAAGCTTGTCCGCACACGCCCGTTGAAGTGCCTGTATGTCGCCTCGATCGTATCGACATCCATGCCGTCGGAGAAGATCAGCAGCCTGGTGCGCGGATCGACGCCCTGATCCTGCCACCAGCGGATGATCTGCTCGCCGCCTTCGATGGGCGGGGCGCTGTCGGGGCGGAAGCCGGTCCAGTCCGCAAGCCAGCCGGGCGCATCGCGCAGAAAGGCGGTGGTGCCGAAGGCGTCGGGCAGGGCTATAAGCAGATTGCCGTTATAATGCCGTCGCCACGCCTCCAGCACCTGATAGGGCGCGCGGGCGAGCGATGCATCGTCCCCGGCCAGCGCGGCGGCGACCATGGGCAATTCATGCGCGTTGGTGCCGATGGCCTCCAGATCGCTGTCCATGGCAAGGAGGACGTTAGACGTGCCGATGAAGCGGTCGCTCAACCCTTCCTTCAGCGCCTCGACACACCAGCGCTGCCACAGGAAGCCGTGCCGCCGCCGGGTGCCGAAGTCCGAGAGGACGAGATCGGGCAGCAGCTTCAGCCGCTCCACCTTCTCCCACAGCCTGGTCTTGGCGCGCGCATAGAGGATGTCGAGCGCGAACCTGCCCTTGTTGCGCATGGCCGCGCGCGATTTCAGTTCGTTGAGGATGGCGAGCGCGGGAATCTCCCACATGGTCGTGTGCGTCCATGGACCCTCGAAGCAGAGTTCATACTGACCGTCCACCTTGCGCAGCCGATAGTCGGGCAGGCGGAAATCGGCGAGCCAGGCAATGAATTCCGGGCTGAACATCTGCTGCCGCCCATAGAAGCTGTTGCCGGTCAGCCATATCAGCTCCTTTTTGGCGAAGCGGACCTCCCGCGCATGGTCGAGCTGGGCGCGCAGCTCCTCCTCGTCGATGATGTCGGCGAGACGGACCGAGCGGGTGCGGTTGATGACGGAGAATGTCGCCTCCACATCCGGATGAATGTGCCGGATCATCTGGAGCATGAGGAGCTTGTAGAAATCCGTGTCGAGCAGGCTGCGGACGATAGGGTCGAGCCGGAAATTATGGTTGTAGGTGCGTGTCGCGATGTCAGTGACGGTCATGCTGCGATCCTCCGTGCCATGCGGGTTCGGCCACGTCGCGCCGGCGGGCAGCTTCCCTCCGTCATGCAATCCTGTCGAGCAGATCGTCCAGCGAAGGATCAGGCGGGGGCACCGCATAGCCCGCCTCCAGCACCCATCCCGTGACTTTCCGCCTGGTGCTGAGGCTGAGGCTGCTCCGCAGCCGCTCCTGCAGGCCCTGGATGATCGCCATCTTGCGCTCGCGCAGCTTGATGAGTTCACCGGCGGGGAAGCTCATCGCTTCGCGAAGTCCCGTCACTGAGGAGATGTTGCCGAGGTTGCGGCGGGCAGAGTAGACGATGTGGGACACCACCTCCCTGCGGCCGGTGAAGCCGCTTTCCTGAACGAGGCTCAGGCGATGGAGGGCATAGAGGCCAATCACGGCCGATACGAGGAAGAAGAATTCCCAGTGCGTGAACATGACGCCGAGTTCGGCCGCGCCCTCAGGGCTGGTCCATCGCACGGCAAGGGTGAGCTTGCGCGCGGCGAAGAAGTCGCTGGCCCAGCCGCCGATGATGGGCGCCATGCCGGCGGCGATTGCGCCGATAATGGCGTTGGAGGCGAGATAGCCGGTCGCCGCGCCGCCGGGGCTGAGCTTCAGCACGATATTGCCGGAAGCCAGCCCCACGCCCGCCGCCGCCGCGCCCATGATGATGTGCAGCATGACGAGATAGGCGGACCGGGCTGTCATGCCGTCCACATCGCTGGCAAAGGCCATGGCGACGATGGAGAAGATGAACAGTGGCGTGGCCACGCTCAGCACCGACTTGTTGGAGAAATGATCGCTCAGGCGGCCCCATCCCCGGATGACGGCGAGGTTCGCGATCTGGCTGATGAAGCTGAAGATCAGCACGAACCCCATGCCGAAGCCGAGTTCGCGCACGAAATAGACGGTGAAGAACGGCGTTGCGAGGTTCACGGCGAATTGCCAGCTTGCAAGATAGCGCAGCATCTGCCGGAAGTTCCTGTCGCGCAGCGGCCCGGTCAGCAACCGCCGGATCGGCACATCGTCACTGCCGGGGGGCATACGTGGCTCCGGCACGCGGGCGAGCGCGACCGTGCTGACGAGACCGCAAGCGAAGCCGAAAAGGTAGAGGCCGCAGAAGATGCTGTTGCCGAAAGCCCGGTCCGTCCCAGCCTGCTGGAGCGCGTAGGCTCCGACAATAGTAGCGACCGCGCTAACCGCCGTGCCGAACAGGGTCCGCCGGGCAAAGAAACGCCCAAGCTCCTCCTCCGGCACGAGGTCGCGCATCCAGCTGTTCCAGCTACACGCACCCACCGCGTTGAGGCCGTAGTGCAACAGGGCCGCCGCCATCAGGGATGCGGCGGCGACATTACGGTCGGGGATGAACGGCACGACGGCGTAGATGGGCAGGGCGAGCCGCGCGAGAAAAACACTGATGACGGAGATGCGGCGGCGCGTGCGCAACCGCTCCACCAGCGAAACTGCGGGTGCCTGCAAGATCTGGGTGAACAGGGGGATGGCGGCCAATATGCCGATCTGGACCGTACTCACGCCGACATGCAGCGCGAGCGCAAGGAGCACCACGCCGCTGTTAAGGGCGCCTATGGCGGTGGCGAAGGAGGCGTCGACCAGCAAGGCCCTCAGGCCCTGCTGTACCTCCCGTTCGGACACCTCATCCTGCGGTTCCAGCACGCGTGACGTCCATCTGGCTCGTGAAAGGTCCGGCTCACAACGCGCGAGACGGAAAAGGGAGCCGGATCAATATCATGCGTCGGCAACGACGGTCGTTCCGGCGCGCGCGCCGGTGGCTGCGGGCTGGCGGTCGGCATCCCAGCGCTGCTTCAGGCGGCGATAGGTAGCAAGCGCCTGACCGGCCACCTGATCCATGTTATAATAG
>JAPJRE010000032.1 GCA_030824725.1 Sphingomonas sp. | reverse complement strand
GCCGCCGGATGCCGCTCCGCCTTCCTCGATTGGAGGTCGACCGCCGCGCAATATTCTGGCGATCGCTATCCTAGCGTTCTTTCGTTAAATAAGGCCGCACCTCCAGCCCGAGCAGCCGATCGAGCGACCACGCCCCCGGCCCGGCGGCGACCAGCGGAAGCAGCAGTCCTGCCCAGCTGAGATGCGTTGGCCAAGCATCGGGATAGACAAAAACCTCGATCACCGTTGTCATTCCCAGCAGGGCCAGCGCGGCGGGGCGGGTGAAAAGGCCGAGCACGAGCAGGATCGGGAAGACATGCTCCGAATAGGTCGCCAAGTGCGCGGCGACCACCAATCGAGGAAGGCGGAGCGGCATCCGGCGGCCTAGGGCGGATCGACATTCGGGATTCCCAAAGGAGCTGATTGAAGCGTCCCGGGTTTTCCGGAGGCGGTTTCATTTGAGTCATGCAACCATATCGAGGGTGTCGATGGCTGCATAGTAGTTGGCCTCGGCCTCAGCAGGCGGAATATGCCCGATGGGGCCGAAGAGGCGGTGGTGGTTGAACCAGTCAATCCAGCGCAGCGTTGCCATCTCCACGGCCGACGCGCTGGGCCATGACCGCTGCCGCCAGATGACCTCGGCCTTGTAGAGGCCGTTGATCGTCTCGGCCAAGGCGTTGTCGTAACTGTCGCCGACACTGCCGACCGACGGCACGAGGTTGGCCTCGGCGAGGCGCTGGGTGTAGTTCATGGCAAGGTATTGAACGCCCCTGTCGCTATGGTGGATCAGTCCGTCATCGGGACTGGGCCTGCGGGCATGGATCGCCTGCTCCAGAGCATCGAGCACGAAGCCGGCGGTAGCCGAATTGCCGACCTTCCAGCCAACGATCCGGCGGGCATAGGCATCGATCACGAAGGCCACGTAGACGAACCCTGCCCAGGCATGGACGTAGGTGAAGTCGACCACCCACAGGGCGTTGGGCTGGCTGACGCGGAACTCGCGGTTGACCTTGTCCAGCGGGCACGGCGCCTTCGGGTTGCTGAGCGTGGTGACGGTTTTCTTGCCCCGCCGCACACCTGCCAGCCCTCCGCAGCCTTTCCAACGATGCTGCGCATCGCCGGAACCTTGGGCTGCTCCGCCCATGGCCGACATCAGCCGTTCCACCGTGCACTTGGCAATTGCTACGCCTTCGCGCCGCAACTGGTGCCAGACCCCGGCTTTCGCCGGGGTAGGCTCTTGCGCGTGCCATAGAGGCCGAAGCTGGCATCATGGACGCGCTGGATCTGCACCCGCATCTCGTCATCGCGCCGGGCACGGGCGGGACGTCTGTCAGGATCGGCAAGACGGGCGGCGTGCTCATGATAGGAAGAGGGAGCGATCGCCAGTTCCCGGCAGATCGGCTCGATACCCAGGTCCTCGCGATGCCTCAGGTGAACAGTCCCCCGGACTGTTCACCGATCTTCGGCATCGTCGATGAACGCCATCATCCTCTGCCGTGGCGGTCGAGCTCCGCCATCGCAAAATGTGCGGACGCCTTGCGCAGGATCTCGTTGGCCCGCCGCAGCTCCTTCACCTCCCGTTCCAGCAACTTGAGCCGTTCCCGGTCATCGGCGGCTTGCGCCGCTGGTCCCGCTCGTTGGCTCGCCTCCTCGCGGCACGAGCGGCGCACTGTCTCGGTCGTACAGCCGACCTTCCCAGCGATCGATGTCATTGCCGCCCACTCCGACGGGTAATCCCCTCGATGATCTTCGACCATCCGCACCGCGCGGTCGCGAAGCTCAGGCGAGAACTTGTTCCTCGTAGCGCTCATCACAGCTCCTTCTGACAGACAGGAGCCTCCGGAAAACCCGTCACGCTTCAATGGTATAGTGGAGACCTTTCCGAGGCGTGGCCCCCTACGTTGGGGGGCACGGGCGTCTTTCGGCCCGCTTTTCTCGAAAAGTGGCCCCCACCTTCGGGAGCTTTCCTGAAATCTTGCGCGATCCAGTGAGCCGGAAAACGCCAAAAATACCGCAGATTTCCGCGGTTTACAAAGCTCTGTGGGATTTCGTGAGATCGGAAAATGGAGCGGGTGAAGGGAATCGAACCCTCGTCGTAAGCTTGGGAAGCTTCTGCTCTACCATTGAGCTACACCCGCAATCCGCTTTGCTGCTTCAGCTCCGCGTGTCGCTGGGATGAGAGCGCAGGGGCCCCGCAACCGCAGCGGATGGAGGCGAGATAGCGTCGCGCGTCGTTTCTGGCAATCGGATAGTTGGCCGCGATCGGCCAGCCGAGGACGCTACACCGCCAAGCGGCGACGGGAAAGCGGCGATGCGCCCGGTTGGCGGCGATTGCGGCGGAGGATAACGCTGGTCCGGCGCGGACGAGGGCGCGATCTGCCGTTGCGGTCGGGCCGGTCCGCATTTCGGGTCATATGGAGAGAATGGGTTGGATAAGTTCGATATTCTGATCGTCGGCAGCGGCCATGGCGGGGCGCAGTGCGCGGTAGCGTTGCGCCAGGCGGGCTTTGCCGGCACGCTCGCGGTGATCGGCGAGGATCCCGAACTGCCCTATGAGCGGCCGCCGCTCTCGAAGGATTATCTGAAAGGCGAGAAGCACTTCGAGCGCATCCTGATCCGTGCGCCGGCCTTCTGGGAAGAGCGCCAGGTGGCGCTGCTGCGCGGCCGCCGTGTCGTCGCGGTCGATCCGGGCGCGAAGACCGTCACCGATGCGGGCGGCGCGTCGATCGGCTATGGCGCGCTGGTGTGGTCGGCCGGCGGCAGTGCGCGGCGGCTGGCGTGCAGCGGGCATGACCTGGCGGGCGTCCATGCGATCCGCACCCGGCGCGATGTCGACCAACTGCTCGCCGAACTCCCGGCGACGCGACGGATCGTGGTGATCGGCGGCGGCTATATCGGGCTCGAGGCGGCCGCGGCGCTCGTCGGGGCGGACCGGGGGGTGGTGGTGCTGGAAGCGGCGGACCGGGTGCTCGCCCGCGTCGCCGGCGAACCGCTGTCGCGCTTCTACGAGGCCGAGCACCGCGCGCATGGCGTCGAGATCCGCACCGGGGCGCTGGTCGAATGTCTGGAGGAGGAGGGCGGTCGCGTCTGCGGGGTGCGGCTGGCGGGCGGCGAGGTGCTGCCTGCGGACATGGTGATTGTCGGCATCGGCATCGTGCCGGAAGTCGCGCCGCTGCTGGCGGCGGGCGCGGCCGGCGGCAACGGCGTGCGGGTGGATGCGCAGTGCCGCACCAGCCTGCCGGATGTGTTCGCGATCGGCGACTGCGCGCTGCATGTGAACGCCTATGCCGACGGTGCGGAGATCCGGCTGGAGTCGGTGCAGAACGCCAACGACCAGGCGAATGTCGTCGCCAGGCTGCTCACCGGCCAGGACGCGCACTATGACGCGGTGCCGTGGTTCTGGTCGAACCAGTATGACCTCAAGCTGCAGACGGTGGGGCTTTCGATCGGCCATGACGCAACCGTGCTGCGTGGTGATCCCGCCGCCCGCGCCTTTTCGGTGATCTACCTGCAACAGGGCAGGGTGATCGCGCTCGACTGCGTCAACGCCATGCGCGACTATGTGCAGGGGAAGCGGCTGGTGGCCGAGCGGATGGCGGTCGATCCGGCGCTGCTTGCCGATCCGGCGACGGTGCTCAAGGCGCTTTGAGTTGCGCGACGCCGCGCGCGCGGGCATCCCCTTTCCCAACCAGAAGGAGAAATGAGGATGGCCGACGCGCCGGTGCTGCTTGCGATGGAGGGCGATGTCGCGGTGGTGCACCTGAACCGCCCCGATCGGCTCAACGCGCTCACGCCCGACATGCTCGATCTGCTGGCAGCGACGCTACGGCGCGCGGCGGAGGACGGCGCACGGGCGGTGCTGCTGACCGGCGAAGGCCGCGCCTTCTGCGCCGGTGCGGACCTGACCGCCAGTGTCGGCATGCGCGATTCGGGCGAATCGCTGCGGCGCCACTACAACCCGGTGATCGCCACCATGGCGGAGCTGCCGATCCCGATCGTCTGTGCGGTCAACGGCGCGGCGGCGGGGGCGGGGGCGTCGATTGCGCTCGCCGCCGATATCGTCGTGATGGCGCAATCGGCCTATCTGCTGCTGGCCTTCGCCAATATCGGGCTGGTGCCCGACGCCGGCGCGACCTGGCTGATCGGCAAGGCGGCGGGCCGGGCGCGGCTGCTGGAGATGGCGCTGCTCGGCGAGCGGATGCCGGCCGAGGAGGCATTGGCCAACGGCCTCGTCACCCGGGTGGTGGAAGATGGCGGGTTGATGCAGGTTTCGCGCGGACTCGCAACGAAGCTTGCGGGGATGCCCACCGTGGCGCTGGGGCTGATCCGCAAGCAGGTAAGCGTGGCACTTTCGGGCACGCTGGCCGAGACGATGGAGATCGAGGCCGATCACCAGAGCATCGCCGCCAAGACCGAGGATTGCCGCGAGGCGATCGCCGCATTCCTCGAAAAGCGCGAGCCGCATTTCACTGGTCGCTGAGCGACGCCACGAAATCGGTTCTCGGACGTTACGAGGGCCATGCACACGCTCTGGTTCATCACCAATCCGAATTCCGGCACCACCTCGCAGGCGAAGTGCGATGCGATGGAAGCGGTGTTCGAGGAACGCGGGCTCACGTTCGCGGGACGGACCCGCTTTCCTGAAGACACCTTGCCCGAGGCCGCGACGCTCTATGCGGCGGGGGTGGATACGGTGGTGCTGTTCGCAGGCGACGGCACGATCAACGCGGCACTGCGAGCGCTGGCCGAGTGGGAAGGCGCGTTCCTGATCCTGCCGGGCGGGACGATGAATCTGCTCGCCAAGGCGCTGCACGACGAGACCGATCCCCACAAGATCATCCACGCGGCGCATGGCTGCGACCGGCGGGTGGCGCTGCCCTATATCGTCGCGGGCGAACATCGCGCCTTCGTAGGCCTGATCCTGGGCCCGGCGGCGAGCTGGTTCCGCGCGCGCGAAGTCGTCCGTAAGGGTCGGTTCGGGCGATTAGCGGCGGCGGTGCGCGGTGCCTGGCGGAGCACCTTCCATCGCCGCGGCGTGCGCGTGCAGGGCGCGCGCGCGCTCGGCGACAGCTACCAGGCGGTGTTCGTCACGCCCACGCTCGACGGGCTGGAGGTCGCCGCCGTCGATGCACGCGACTGGGGTTCGATCGCGCAACTCGGTTGGGAATGGGTCACCGGTGACTGGGTCGCCGCGCGCGCGGTTACCGAAAGCCGCACTGAACAGCTCAGGCTCGCCGAGCGCAGGCCCGTGCTCGCGCTGTTCGACGGCGAGCCCGAGACGCTCGGTCCGGGCACGGCGATCCGCGCCGGCCGAAGCCTGGAGACCTTCATCGCGACCCGCAAGGAGGCCCCGGCCGCATGACCCGATTCTTCCACGTCAGCGACGTCCATTTCGGCCGCGAGAATCGCGAGGCGGTAGACTGGTTCGATGCGCGGGTGCGCGCGGAGCAGCCCGCTGCGGTCATCATGACGGGCGACCTCACCATGCGCGCGCGGGCGAAGGAGTTCGCCGCCGCCGCCGAATGGCTGGAAGGGCTGGGGGTGCCGGTGACGGTGGAGGTGGGCAACCACGACCTGCCCTATTTCAATCCCTTCGCGCGAATGGCGATGCCCTATCGGCGCTATCGCGCGCTGGAGCGGATGATCGAACGGCCGCTGGACATTCGCGGCGTGGCGATCGTGCCGCTCAAGACCACCGCCCGGTTCCAGTTCCGCACCAACTGGTCGAAGGGGCATGTGAGCCGGCATGCCCTGCAGAAATCGCTGGCGCTGGCGGAGGCGGTGCCGGCGGGCGACCTCGTGTTCGTGGCGGCGCATCATCCGCTCATAGACGCAGGCACCCGTGCCACCTCGCGCACCCGTGGCGGGCGACGGGCGCTGGAGGCACTTGCGCAGGCCGGCGCGCATGCCGTGCTGAGCGGCCATGTCCATGATCCGTTCGACGTCGAGCATCGCGTCGGCGATCGATCGGTGCGGCTGATCGGCGCAGGCACGCTTTCCGAGCGCACCCGCGACCAGCCGCCCTCGTTCAACGAGATCACGGTGGAAGGCGCCAGTTTCAGCACTCGCGCCCGCTTCCTCGGCGAACCCAGCGTCGCGCTCTAGAGCGAGATGGCATGATGCTGATCCACCGTGATTGCCCTGCGCCGCTCGTCGGCTAGGAGCATCGCGCAGCGCGGGCTGGTGGCCCGTGCAAGCGGTGCGACGACGTCCGGCGGACGGCGCAGAGCAACCGCAAAGCGGCGGGCCGATGTTGGTCGGTGGCGTCGTCCCTCGTCGGTCACGGGGGCAAGGCCCCGCTCCCTCCTCGCTCCTAGCCACCGACCAACATCGGCTCCGTCACGGCGGGTCAGCATCATCTCATCTCGCTCTAGCGCCGGAACAGCGGCAGCGGGCCCCGTCCGGCGGTGGACCAGGTTGACCAGTTCGGGAAGACATAGGGCAGGTCCGCATCGCTCACCCCGTGCCAGCGGGCGATCGCCCCCAGATACTCCTCCTGCGCGATCGTCGGGATGAACCGCCCTTGCTCGGTGATGTCGTCGGCGCCGCCGAGCACCGGATCGGGATAGGTGCCGAAGATGCCGCCCTTGGCAACGTCGCCGCCCATCACGAGGTGGTTGTTGCCCCAGGCGTGATCGGTGCCGTTCTGCGCATTGCCGGCATAGGTGCGGCCGAAGTCGCTCATCGTGAAGGTCGTCACGTTGCCGGCGACGCCCAGTGCCTTCAGCGCGCGGTGGAACGCGGCCATCGCCTCCGCCAGGGCGCCGAGCTGGCCGGCATGCGTGCCCGCGGTCGGTGACCCCGGCAGGACCTGGCCGGCATGGTGGTCGAAGCCGCCCATGCTGAGCAGGAAGCTCTGCCGGCTGTGGCCCAGCGTCCCGCGCGCCTCGATCATCCGGGCGGCGCCGAGCAACTGACTCGCAATATCGCTGTTGAGCGCCTTGCCGTCGGCATCGACGAAGTAGCGGCTGACGCTGCTTGGACCCGACAGCAGGCTGTTGGCGAGCGTCGCCTGATCGAAGGTGTTGCGAAGCGTGGCGGCGGTCGCATCCATGATCGGGCCGCCTTCGCTTGCGGCCAGGGCGGCGATCGCCAGGTTCTTCTCGGCATCGCGCGCATTATACCCCGCGCGGTTGGGCAGGCCGGACGCGGGCACCACCAGCGGCACGGCCTGTCGCCCGATCAGCGCCAGCGTCGATCCGCTGAGCGAGATCAACGGCGGCAGCCGGCCGCCCGGCATGCGATCGGCAATCCGCCCGAGAAAGCCGTCGCTGGCGGTGTCGCGGGCGCGCAGCCCCTGCCAATGGGCCTGTTCGTCCGAATGGCTCATCAGGTTGCTGGGGCGCAGATCGGTCCGCGCCTGATAGGTTTTCTTGTCGAGCGGGGCAAACAGCGTGCCGGTGTTGAGCACGAGCGACAATGCGCCTTCGTCCCAGATCGGCCGCAGTGCCGCCATGGCCGGATGCAGGGCATAGCTGCTGTTGGTCAGCGGGGTCAGCGCGCTGCGCGGCAGGGCGACGGCGCCGCGCGCCGCCTGATAGGCGGCGTGGCGAGCATCGGTCGGCACCACCATGTTCCAGCCGTCATTGCCGCCATAGAGGAAGATGCCCACCATTGCCCGGTATCCGCCGCTGGGCGCCGCGATCGCAGCGGTGCGGCCCAGTTGGGCAAGGGCGGCCATGGCGCCGGTGCCGGCGGTGAGGCGGACGAAATCGCGTCGAGAAAGCGTCATCGGATCGGTTCCTTACCGGTCGACCAGGAACTGGGGGCTGGTGGAGGCGAGGTAGAGCAGCAGCTTGGCGCGCTTGCGGGCACGGGTGCGGGCATCCTTGTCGTTGATGGCCAGCGCGGCGTTCCGCAGCGCGACCCGCTGGTTCGGCGTGATGCTATTGCCTAGCAACAGCACATCCACCGCCGCGACCATGGCGTTCACATTGTCGCCGAATGCTTCCCAGGTTCGCCAGGCGAATTTGGTGCCGGAGGCGTGGCCCAGTCCCACCGGCGGCTTGAACTCCGTCACCATCGTTTCCGTGCGGATCGTCCAGTCGTACATCATGTTGTGCAGGCGCATCACCGTGCTGCTGTTGAGCAGTTTCGAGGCCGGGCTGTACAAGGTGGCGCTGCCCTGCAGCGGATAGTCGATCGGATAGAAGTTGAAGACTGACGGCGCGCGCATCACGGGCTGGCCCAGGCCGGTATCGCGATTGACGAAGGCATAGCCGTCGGTCGTCATGCCGATGGCGCGTGCCAGGCCGAGCATGGCGAGCACCGGATCCTTGAGCTTGCCGCGGTCGGCGCGCGGGGCGTTACGGGCTTCGGGATCGGTCAGGATCGCGCGCACCACCGCCTTCAGGTCGCCGCGGACGCCCTCGCCATTGTTCGCGAACACGGCGGCGACCCTGCCGACATAGGCCGGGCTCGGGTTGGCCGTCACGAGATGGACGATCAGATGGCGCGACACGAAAGGCGCGGTGGACGGGTGGTTGAACGCCGCATCCACCACCGCATCGACGCTGGCTTCCGGGCTGGCGCCCGCCGGCACGCGCGTGCCGAGGAACTGCTTCTCGCCGGCGTCGTAGCGGTCCGCCAAGGGTATCATCGGCTTCACGTCGTTGCCGGCGCGGATGTCGTAGACCGAGGCGTTGCCGATCCGGGCGCGATCCCACCCGGTCAGCGCGCGGGAGATGCCGCGAATGTCGTCGGGCCCGTAATTGGGTACGGTGCCGCCGGTCGCGTCGCGACGCGGGGTGCCGTTCTGGTTGAGCTGGTTGGGGCCCATCGAGAACAACTGGAGAAACTCGCGGGCATAATTCTCGGAAGGGGCGGCCTTGGTGCTGCCCGCCATGTCGAGATACACGCCCATGTACGGCGAAAGCGTCACCGCCTTCAGCAGCATCCGGTAGTTGCCGAACGCGTTGTCGAGGAACAGCTGGTTGAACGACGCCATCCCGGCGCCCGAGCGCGCTTCCGCCTCCGATGCGACGATCATCTGGGCCAGCGCGAACGCGACCCGCTGGCGCAACTGGTCGGGTGCCGAGACCGCGTTGGCATAGAAGCGCATCGCCACCGCGGTGCGGCTGAAATAGCGGCGCGAGCAGTTCAGATCCTTGCAATAGTCCGAACGGCGGGCGACCGCGAGATCGGCATAGGTGCTGCCGCGCGCGGCGAACTGCTGGTCCAGCCAGCCGTTCGTGCCCAGCTTCGAGATCTGCTCGAGCACCTGTGGCGTCGGGCCGAAGGTGGACTGCCGGGCCAGCCGGATGCCATCGGTCACCTGCGATTGCGCCGGCGAAAGGCCGGCGTTCGCGGCGGACAGATCGACCAGCCCGCTGGTCATCTGGGTATCCGCCAAGTTGATGTTGCTGCTGCCGCCGTCGCAGGCCGACAGCAGGCTCGCTGCGCCAAGCGCAGCCGCCGTCCATATCCGTCGCATGTCTGAAATTCCCCGCCCGCAGGTTTTGCCGCGTTGCAACCAATGTGTACGGCCGAAGGAAATTTTAAGGAAGACCTGTCCCAGAGTGGGATTATCTTCTCCATCATGCAAAATTCAGCTTTCGTGAGGGCCAATACGCTCTCGTATCGATATTCGGTGCGATCGGCCGTTGCGCCGACGCGGCGATTTTCCGGGAACCCGTGCATCCGGCGTGCGTCTTGCGGCGTGATCGCGCGAATCCGCCGCAGGCTTGGCGCGGGCCGTGCCTAGCTTGTAAGGTCGCGGGGCCTTGGGTGCGCTGCACCAATTCGAGTAGGTCTGGCGATGGTCGTTCTGCTCACGCTTTCGCTGTTGCTCAACATTCTCGTGCTGGTGCCGGTGTGCGGCGGACTCTTCCGCCACGCCCGCTGGACGCTCCACGCCTTTGGGGCGGATACGCCGGCGCGCGGGATCCTGCTGTCGGTCTATGTCGCCATCCTGCTGGCATCGGTGGCGCTGCTGATCGTGCCGTCGCGCATGGCGATCGCCACGCTGCTGGCACTCCAGATCCTCTACAAGCTGACCACGCCCTTCACCGTGGGCACGCTGCGCAACCCGGTCGTGATCAGCAACCTCGCGATCGCGGCCTTTCACGGCATGACGCTCGCGCTGGCCTGAGCGCGCACGAAAAAGGGCGGCCCGTCGCCGGACCGCCCCTTTTTCCTTGGCCGAAGCCGAGGCGCTTAGCGCTTCGAGAACTGGAAGCTGCGGCGGGCCTTCGCCTTGCCGTACTTCTTACGCTCGACGGCGCGGCTGTCGCGGGTCAGGAAGCCGGCCTTCTTCACCGGGGCGCGCAGCACCGGCTCATACTTGGTCAGCGCCTGCGAGATGCCGTGCTTCACGGCACCGGCCTGGCCCGAGAGACCGCCGCCCTTGACGGTGCAGATCACGTCATACTGGCCCTCACGCTCGGCGACACCGAACGGCTGGTTGATGACGAGACGCAGCGTCGGACGCGCGAAATAGATTTCCTGATCACGACCGTTGATCGTGATCTTGCCGGTGCCCGGCTTCAGCCACACGCGGGCCACGGCGTCCTTACGACGGCCGGTGGCATAGGCGCGGCCATACTGGTCGAGCTCCTGCGCACGCAGCGGCGTGGTCGGGGCGGCCGGCTCGTCGATCTGGCCGGCGAGATAGGCGTCGGCAGCGGCGGCAGCAGCCGGCGCGGCGGCCTGGCCTTCGGTCGGCGCGGCGGGCTGCTGGCCCAGCGCTGCGCCCAGGTCGGAAAGCGACTGGCGGTTGTCAGACATTATGCACCCACCTTGTTCTTGCGGCTCATGCCGGCGATGTCGAGAACCTCGGGGTTCTGAGCTTCATGCGGATGCTCCGAACCGGCGAAGATGCGCAGGTTGCGCATCTGCTGGCGGCCGAGCGGGCCGCGCGGAATCATGCGCTCCACGGCCTTCTCCAGAACTCGCTCCGGGAAGCGGCCTTCGAGAACCTTGGCGGCGGTGATGCCCTTGATGCCGCCCGCATAGCCGGTGTGCTTGTAGTACACCTTCTGGCCGAGCTTCTTGCCGGTGAAACGGATCTTGTCCGCGTTGATCACGATGACGTTGTCACCGCAGTCGACATGCGGGGTGAAGCTGGTCTTGTGCTTGCCGCGCAGGACGTTCGCGATCACCACCGCTGCACGACCGACGACGAGCCCTTCGGCGTCGACGATGTGCCACTTCTTCTCCACCTCGGCCGGCTTGGCCGACTTGGTGGTCTTCATCAGCGCCTTCATGGCCTGTGACCTTTCGCGTAGGAAATGCATACGCGCCACCGTTGCCGGCAGCGCGATCCACGCCCCAATGCCGATTGAGGGGCTGAAAGTCAAGAAATGCGTGGGTTTGCTGACGGGTAAAATGATACCTGCCAGTTCAGCTTGTCTCGTCGGCGATCCAGCGGGCGACCGCGGCGCCCGCCTCGACGGGCCATTGCTCGATGACCGGCAGGTCATAGTCATGGATCGCCGCGATCCGCTCGCGCAGGCGCAGCGCGAGGGCGGGGCGGGTTTTGAACAGCGCGGGGACTTCCTCGCCGCGCTCGATGCCGCCCTGCCAGCGATAGATCGAGGTGCAGGGCGCGAGGAGGTTGACGCAGGCCGCGAGCTGCTCCGCGAGCACGGTCTCCGCCACCCGCTCGGCATCGGCGCGGCTGGCGAAGGTGACGTAGAGCAACGCAGTGTCGGTCACCGCGCGCGGCCGGTGGCGTGGACGCCCCAGACGGTCGCGCAGACCAGCAGCGCGCCGACCAGCTGGTGGGTGGCGGCAAGGTGGAGGTTCACGCCCGTCATCACGGTCGCGATTCCGAGCAGGATCTGGATACCGAACGCCGAATGGATCGCGATCGAGGCGCCGCGGTCGCCTGCGGCCTTGGCCTTGCGGGCGAGGAGGATCAGCCCGGCCACGGCGACCCAGGCCCACCAGCGATGGATGAAGTGAACGATCGCCGGATCGTAGAGCGCGGCGTGGAGCGGGCTTTCGCCGATCTGGCTGACGCCGGGGAAGAAGCGGTCGTTCATCAACGGCCACTGGTCGGTGACCAGCCCCGCATCGAGCCCTGCGACCAGCGCGCCGTAGAAGAGCTGGATCGCCAGCAGCGCCAGTACGCCGGCGCCGAGGCCGGTCAGCCGGGCAGGGCGTTCGGCATGGTTGGCGGCGAGCGCGCGCAGGTCGAGCATCGTCCAGACGATGCCGCCCAGCGTGAACAGTGCGGTCATCAGGTGGGTCGCCAGCCAGAAATGGCTGACCGAGGTGCGGGTGTGGTTGAGCCCCGACTTCACCATCCACCAGCCGAACGCGCCCTGCAGCCCGCCCAGCGCGAGCAGCGCGACCAGCCGCCAGCCATAGCCCTGCGGGATCTGCTTGCGGACGGCGAACCACAGCAGCGGGAGCGCGAACACCATGCCGATCAGTCGGCCGAGCAGGCGGTGGATATATTCCCAGAAGAAGATGCTCTTGAACCCGGCGAGCGTCATGCCCTGGTTGAGCTGCTGATACTGGCCGATCTGCTTGTAGTGATCGAACTCGGCCTGCCACTGCGCGTCGTTGAGCGGGGGCACGATGCCGGAGATCGGCTTCCATTCGGTGATCGACAGGCCCGATTCGGTTAGCCGGGTAATGCCCCCGACCACGACCATCGCGACGATCATCGCGGCGACGACGAACAGCCAGTGCGCGAGCGCGCGGGGGCGGGCGGTGAGGGGAAGGATGGTCATTTTCAGCACGTACCGCGATGTACGCGCTCGGGGAAGCGGGCGCTAGCTGCCGGCTTGTGGACTTTCGGGAAGCGCAGGCGGCGTGGGCGGTGCGGGCTGGCGCCTCATCGCGATGTCGATCAGCGTCTCAAGCCGGATCACCCGCTCGCGCGTCTCGATCGAATGGCGGCGGGCTTCCTCGGCGGTGGTCAGCGCCTGCTCGACCTTGTGCTGGAGCAGCGCGACCTGCTGGAGGGCGCGCAGCGCATCGGTCCAGAAGCTCACGGGCGGGCCCAGCCGGAGAGGGCGATGGACAGCGCATCCCAGTCGATCGAGGAATCGGTCAGCAGCTGCTCGCGCACCTCTGCGCGATACGCCTCCTCGTCGAACGCGGTGGCGGCGGTGCGCGCGGCTTCGAGCTGGGCAAAGGCCGCATCCGTGCGGGCATTGGCCTGTTCGAGCTGGGCGAGCAGATCGCGCATCAGTGCCATCTCGGCATCGGTAGGTTCGGTATAGCGTTCGGCGGCGGTGCGCATGAAATCGCTGACCGTCATGTCTGCCGCTTCCGCATTGGCGGAAATGCGCCGTTTTTCCTCCGGCGATACCAGCACGACGACACGGCTGGAGCGAGTCTGCGGAAGCTGCGTTGCCATGTACATGTACATGGCATGTGCATGGCGGACATGCAAGCTGGGGCGGGACTTAGATCCTCCCCGTGCAGGGGAGGATCAAGAAATTACGCCCGCACCCCGCCGGGGAGCTCCGCCTCATTGTAGCGGAGCGCCTTCAGCACCGTGTCGACGATGTTCGCGGCGTTCAGCCCCGCTTCGTCATACTGCTTCTCGGGCTTGTCCTGGTCCTGGAATATGTCCGGCAGGCGCATCGTGCGCAGCTTGAGGCCGGCGTCGATCAGGCCGGTGTCGCTGGCGAGCGTCAGCACATGCGCGCCGAGGCCGCCGATCGCGCCTTCCTCGATCGTCACCGCCACTTCGTGGGTGGTGAGCAGGCGGCGGATCAGGTCCTCGTCGAGCGGCTTGGCGAAGCGCAGGTCGGCGACCGTGGTCGAGAGCCCCTTGGCCTCGAGCGTGTCGGCAGCCTTGAGCGCCTCGGCGAGGCGGGTGCCGAGCGACAGGATTGCCACCTTCTTGCCTTCGCGGACCACGCGGCCCTTGCCGATTTCCAGCCGCTCCGGAACCTTGGGCAGCGCCAGTCCGACGCCGTTGCCGCGTGGATAACGGAGCGCGATCGGGCCGCTGTCGTGCATCGCCGCAGTATGGGTCATGTGGACGAGCTCCACTTCGTCCGCCGCCGCCATCACCACGAAATTGGGCAGGCTGGCGAGATAGGTCACGTCGAAGCTGCCGGCATGGGTCGCGCCGTCGGCGCCGACCAGGCCCGCGCGGTCGATCGCGAAGCGAACCGGCAGATTCTGAATCGCCACGTCGTGCACCACCTGATCATAGGCGCGCTGCAGGAACGTCGAGTAGATTGCGCAGAACGGCCGCATCCCCTGCGCGGCAAGGCCGGCGGCGAAGGTGACGGCGTGCTGCTCGGCGATGCCCACGTCGAAGGTGCGATCCGGGAACATCGACTGGAACTTGTCGAGTCCGGTGCCCGAGGGCATCGCCGCGGTGATCGCGCAGACGGCGGGGTCGCGCTCACCCTCGGCGATCAGCGCGTCGGCGAACACCTTGGTATAAGCGGGCGGCCCCGGCGGGGCCTTGGCCTGGGCGCCGGTGATCACGTCGAACTTCTGGACGCCGTGATATTTGTCCGCCGCCGCTTCGGCCGGGGCATAGCCCTTGCCCTTCTT
The DNA here is from genome assembly GCA_030824725.1 of Sphingomonas sp. Classification (GTDB taxonomy): domain Bacteria; phylum Pseudomonadota; class Alphaproteobacteria; order Sphingomonadales; family Sphingomonadaceae; genus Sphingomonas. The sequence goes on along the minus strand of JAPJRE010000032.1, from coordinate 3,392 downwards.
GGTCACGACATGGATGAGGATCGGGCCCTGCTCGCTGTCGCGGACATTCTCCAGCACCGGGATCAGATGCTCGAGATTATGGCCGTCGATCGGGCCGACATAATAGAAGCCCAGTTCCTCGAACAGCGTGCCGCCGGTCGCCATGCCGCGGGCGAATTCCTCCGCCTTGCCGGCGGCGGCGGTGAGGCGGCGCGAGAGCTTGCGGGTGAAGCGCTTGGCGAGCTCGCGCAGGCCGAGATATTCGGACGAGGAGATCAGCCGCGCCAGATAGGCCGAAAGCCCGCCCACCGGCGGCGCGATCGACATGTCGTTGTCGTTGAGGATCACCACCAGCCGGTTGCCGGCGGCTTCGGCGTTGTTCATCGCCTCATAGGCCATGCCGGCGCTCATCGCACCGTCGCCGATTACCGCAATCGCCTTGCCCGGCGCCTCGTTGAGCTTGTTGGCGATCGCGAAGCCGAGCGCGGCCGAGATCGAGGTCGAGGAGTGCGCGGCGCCGAACGGATCATATTCGCTCTCGCTGCGCTTGGTGAAGCCGGACAGGCCGCCGCCCTGACGAATCGTGCGGATCCGATCGCGCCGACCGGTGAGGATCTTGTGCGGATAGCATTGGTGCCCGACGTCCCAGATCAGCCGGTCGTCGGGGGTGTTGAATACATAGTGGATCGCCACCGTCAGTTCGACGACGCCCAGGCCGGAGCCGAGATGTCCGCCGGTGGAGCCCACCGCACTGATGGTTTCGGCGCGAAGCTCGTCGGCCAGCTGGCGCAGCTGGGCGGGGGCGAGCTTCCGGAGGTCCTGCGGCGTGTCGACCGTGTCGAGCAGCGGCGTCTTGGGTAGGTCAGCCATGGGCTTTGTTAGCGCAACGTTAGTCTCAAGTCGAACGGTCTGTTGGACAGGTCAGTCGCACTTGCCGCACTTGCCGCGCACCTCGATGACCGGCCGGACCGGCGAAAAACCGGCGTGCTGGGCTGCGGACCGTACGTTCTTCGTGATCGAATCGTCGTCGATATGCGTGGTCTGGCCGCAGCTGTCGCAGACCAGGAAGATGCAATCATGCAGGCATTCGGGATGTGCATTGGCGACATAGGCGTTCGCGCTTTCCACGCGGCGGGCCAGATTGGAGCCGACGAACAGGTCGAGAATGCGGTAGACGCTGTTGGCCGCGACCCGGCGACCTTCGGTCTTCGAGACGGCTTCGGCGATGTCATAGGCCGAGGCGGGCTTGTCGAACCCGGCCAGCGCCTCGAACACGCGCTCGCGCATCGCGGTCCACTGCTCGCCGGCCTCTTCCAGCCGGGTGCGGGCCGCCTTGGTGAGATCGGCCCCGTGGTGCTCGTGATGATTGTGCGCGGACATGAAGACGATTTAGGCGTTGCGAGCGGTTCCGGCAAGCAGCGGCCGGCTGGGTTCAATAGGTCGCGCGGCGATTGAGATCGTGGCCGAGCGCGACCAGTGACACGCCGATCAGCGTCCAGATCGTCTCGAACCCGCCATGCGGCAGCGTCAGCGCGCCGCCCATGATGCCCAGCCCGAACGCGCCGACGGCGGCGGGCGCCATATAGCCGTGATGCACGATGCCACGGCCGAGCGCATAGATGCCGAAGCCGATCGCCAGCACCAGGCCATACTCATGGATGTGCGGATTGAGCAGGCCGCCTGCGGTCGACACGATCGTCAGCAGCACGGTGGTCGCGATGCAATGAATGAGGCACAAGCCGCTGATCCCGATCGCGATGCGATCGAAAGCGCCATCCAGGCCCGCCCACCAGCGGGCTAGAGGGGTACTCAGCGACATGGGCGCCATATAGGCCCGCCCGGGAGGCGGTACAATATATCATGGCGCTATTTCGCGGTTAATTCGGGCGCAGAGGCTGGCAGCGGGCCGAATCGCCCATCGCGCTGTCAAGGCTTGCGCAATCGATGCCATCGCCAAGGTGCAAGATCGCGTCGTTGGTTGCGAGGATTGCAACTGCGTTGCACCAAATCATGCGTCAATTTGGTGGAAGTATACATCGCACCGGGAAGGGTAGGCCGGATGACGCTCTAGGGTACGTCACCCGGCCATGCCCATGCTGTGTATTATAGGTTATCCTCCCTGCGTTTACCAGTGTCATGCGTCGATTTGATCGTGTTTTGTGCGGCCTTGCCCGGGTTGCTGCCGAGATAATGGGCCTGGGCCGCCCCGGTGGCGTTGATCGCGAGCAGCGAGCGTGCCTCGGCCATGGTCCCCACCGATCCGCTGCGCTCGGCGGCGGTGTCGAGCAGTCGGTCGAGCAGTGCCTGGCCTTCCTCCCACCAGCCGATGCCGCTGGCGGCGTTGAGATGCCCCTGCGGCCCGGCATCGACGAACAGGCTGCCCCAGCCGCGGGCGAGATTCCCCGCACGTTCGATCGACATCCAGGGATCGTCGCTGCTCGCCACCACCACGCTGGGGAAGGGGAGCAGGGCCGCCGGCGCCGGCCGGAAGGCGTGGAGCTCCTCCGGCGCCGAGTCGCGGTCGACATCGGCGGGCGCCACCAGCAACGCGCCGGCGACCGGCGAGCCGAAGGTCTGCCCGGCGAGCGTCGCCCACCAGGCGACCGCCAGGCAGCCCAGGCTGTGCGCCGCGAGCACCACTGGCGCCTGCGCGCTGCGGATCGCCTGGTCGAGCTTGGTCACCCAGGCATTGCGATGCGGCGTGTCCCAAATGCCGAGTTCGACTCGATGGGTGTCGGGGCGGGATTGCTCCCACAGCGTCTGCCAGTGCGACGGGCCGGAGCCGCCGAGGCCGGGGACGGTAAGAATGATCGGCGAGCGATCATCGATCGGCGAAAAGATCGTCATTACGTTCCTCTCCTTGTGTCCTGGGAGGGACTGGCTCGACCATTTCTAAATCCTACTGAAACAGTGGACAATAGGCCTTACGCCGAATGGAGGAGTGGTTGCGCCGGGGCGTTGGCCGCGCCTAAAGGGCGGCATGGCAAAGCTTCGCGCCGATCAACTGCTCGTCGACCGCGGGCTCGCCGAGAGCCGCACGCGGGCGCAGGCGCTCATCATGGCCGGCCTCGCCTTCACCGGTGAGCGCAAGATCGAGAAGGCGGGCCAGATGCTCGCCGAAGATGCGGCGCTGGAGGTGCGCGGGCGCGACCATCCCTGGGTGTCGCGTGGCGGCATCAAGCTCGCCCATGCGCTGGAGCATTTCGGTTGGGACGTTGGCGGCGCGGTGGCGATCGACGTCGGCTCCTCGACCGGCGGCTTTACCGACGTGCTGCTGACGGGTGGCGCGGCGCGCGTCTATGCGGTGGATAGCGGCACCAACCAGCTCGCGTGGAAGCTGCGCCAGGACGAGCGCGTGGTCGTGCTTGAACAGACCAGCGCGCGAATCCTCACGGCATCGCACATCCCCGAAC